>CAZQJU010000003.1:16925-24103 GCA_964593185.1 uncultured Roseivirgaceae bacterium | reverse complement strand
GGATAGCGGTTGTTCCGGTACCTTCCTGACTTATTGGAGGGATCATCCAGATAAAGAGTACCAGAGGTACCTGTAATTTCATTGTTTAGTTGGGCAGTTTCGAATTCTGCTTCCGTGTCTGTGGAATCTCGCAGGGGTACGGTTAGGCGCATCGAATCGATCTGCGGCATATTGAACAAGAACTCTTCGTAATTAAATTCATGACCCACTCCTTTGTATTGAAAATCTCCTGCATGCACCATCCCATCAAATTCAAGATTTCTACCCTCTAAAATCGTCACAGTGCTATCCTGTGGCTCCGCGTAAATCTTGTAGTCTGAGGTGATATAAAATCTGCTTACTCCGCGCACGTTGAGTTTGCCACTATCTAACTGAATGTATGCATTGGCGCCATTCTTGATTTTTGAGGGTACCATGAAATTGTCAAAGTCCACTCGTTCGGCAGAGGAATTGTAGTAGTGGAATGCCTTTGGGTAGAGCCTTAGCAGGCCGGTGGAGGCTTTGTAATCTGCAAATCCATATTGGGACAGAATCTTGCCTGCAGCCTTTGCGTAGTTTTCATCCATCTGAAATTCCAGCGCCAACTCACCCACGTAAAACTCAGTCAAATCATATCGCTGCGCATAGTAAACTGCGGCATTGAGCGGATGGAAGTCCAGAAATTTCCCCATTTTCTTGTACCGAATGTTGTCGAAGAAATTCTCGGATTCAAATGTGGCAGGCAATAGATCCTTGCCATCCATGATTTCCACATTGATGGAATCGTGCTCCATATTCCAACTGACCAGATCTACATTCAGTGTCACGTCAAAATAGGTTGACCTGAAAGGCTTAGTATCCACAATTCGAAGGATCTTGAGTTGTCGTGTACTGGCATCATACTTAGCTTTGACCGCTTCATGGTAGATCGAATCTGTTCCGTGTATGATCGTTGCCGTGCCGAAAGGCATGGACATGAGCGTATCCCCCAGCACAAATTCTTTTGACTTAAGAACGACAGAATTACCCCTACCGTCCAGGATTGTGAGTTTCCCATCGTCGCGTGAGACGGATTTTCCGAATAGGCGATTGCCACGAAGCTGTACACCTCCGATATAGGAGACTTTGTCATCCTTAAGCTTGACTGACACGTTTGCTTCATTAGAAGTAAAGATTGGGAAGTTGCTGAGCCTTCGTCTGGGTCTGGGAATGCTTCTGAACTCAAAGACCCCTTCAATTGCTTCACCTCCAACAAGATCAGCAAATTGGAGTTTGGCGTTCGGTGTCCAGAAATCAGGTCGATCCTTAGGTATATGAAAATCAGTCAATTGAATGGTGGCTCCTCTAAAATTCTTGTTTCGAGCAGGCCACTCAATCGAGCCCTGAGTAGCTACTAGTGACCGGTCTTTCAAAAGATAATTTCCATTAAGGCTTTTGACCTTGAGGGAATCAAAAGGTGTGGCAACGATAAGACGGGAATTGATAAGTTCAATGGTAGGACCTTCTCTATTTGGTGGTATGTACTGACTCTGCTTTAAGGAAAGAAAATCTTGCACTATGGCTGTATATTCCTGGCGAACGGGCTTTGGGGCTTCGATTGGCGTTGGTTCTTCGTAAGAGGTATCTCCCCATCCACTATCCGAGGCATCGCTACCCCAGCCCTCACTGTCATCTGTCTCACCTGCATCGAAAGCGTCCCAGTCTGCACTGCTTCCCCAGACCCCTTCATCGTTATTATCCCACGAGTCATCGGATCCTCCCCATGCGCTAGATCCCCAATCGTCTGCGTTACTTGTATCATCATTGCCCCAAGAATCTGAGGCGCTGCCCCATCCGCCGGAGCTCCACCCTCCCTCATCTTCTGTGCTAACTGGCTCTTCTACTACTTCTTCTACCGTTTCTTCAATGGGTTCTTCCACTACCTCTTCTTCCTCTTCTGGAATGGCGACGTAGTCATCAAGTAGTGCAAAATTGTAAGTACCCTCTGGTGCCTGCACCACCAAATTCTTGTCCAAGCTCAGGTAGCGCCTGGCAAAGAAGATATTTAGACCGAACAGAAATTCTTTGTATTCTGATTTTGGCATGGTCTCCAGCACTTGTTCATTTATTTCAAGCACTTTATTTAGCTTGTCCCTTTGCAGATTTTCTTGTGCGACCGAATAGGCCAAATAGGTGAAATAATGATAGAAGTATGGGTAGAACTGGTATCCTTTCCGCTGCATCCGCAGGGCAATTTGGTGAATCTTATCCTGCTGCGAAGAGGTAAACTTACCATCCCAAGCATTTTGGAAATCAAAAGCAATCTTATTTGCAGGCTCTGTTCCAATGGCTTTCAGCCTGGATATTGCCTGTTGACGAAACTCATTTTTGTCCTCAGAATAGCTTTGGGCAACACTTGAAAAAAAGAGCAGTAGCGCCAATAAACTTAGAAAATGTCTTTTTATCGCCGGCATTGAAATTTAAAGATATGGATAAGTCGTTTGTTTTCAGTTAAATAGACGACTGATTTAGACGGACTGTTTGGAAAGAACGAGCATTGCCCAATTATCTTTTACGGAATGATCAATCTTCTTCAACGCGTGTTTTGAAGCCGCGGAAACCAAGTCTACAATGTCTTCTTGATAAAAGCCACTTAGAATCAGTTTTCCCTCAGTTTTTAATCTTACGGAATAGTGTCCTATTTGATTCAAGAGCACGTTTTTATTGATGTTGGCGATGATGATGTCGAATTCATGCTGTTCCAGATCTTCAATTTCAACTTTATGTAGCGAGTAATTCGTGACGTCGTTTAGCTCAAAGTTCTCTGTGCTGTTTTCAATGCACCAATCATCAATATCGGTAGCTACCACCTTTCCCGCCCCTCTTTTTTGTGCCATGATGGCCAATACACCTGTCCCGGTACCTACATCAAGTACGTTCTTTCTTTGGTGATCGAGCGTCATTTGGAATGCCAAGATTTGGTGGGTCGTTGCGTGATGTCCCGTGCCAAATGACATTTTGGGCGTCACAATGATTTCGTATTCGAATTCAGGCCGAGGTGAATGAAAGGAAGCCCGTACTATGCATCGATTGCCGATGATGATGGGATCGTAATTTTTTTCCCACTCTTCATTCCAATTGACTTTTTCTTGCTCTTTTACTTCGTAGGTCACATCCTCGAAAGGTTGCAACATTTCCTGTACTTGTTGCAGATCAAAAGTTCCTTCTTCGCAGCTTCCTTCAAATCCATCCGAGAGTTCCTGAAAAGCATCGAATCCAATTTCGAATAACAAAGCCGTCAAATAATCACGTAATGACTCTTGACAGGTCACCCGAATGGTGATGAAAGCCATTTAATTAAAAGCCTTGATGATGTCAGTAAAGTCTCTGGACTTCAAACTAGCTCCTCCGATCAAACCTCCGTCGACATCGGGCTGATCAAAAATCTCTTTTGCGTTTCCTGGTTTTACACTTCCGCCGTATAGAATTGAAATGGCATTTGCTGTAGCATCGTCGAAGGCGTTAGCAATCTTTGATCGGATAAAGGCATGCATCTCTTGAGCTTGTTCTGCGGAGGCGGTTTTCCCGGTACCGATGGCCCAAACAGGCTCATATGCAATGACTACCGATTTAAGTTGATCAGCAGTAAGCCCAAACAAGGCCTGCTCTACCTGTTCTCCGACGATATTTTCGTGATCTCCTGCTTCCCGTATTTCTAGCTTTTCACCACAGCAATAAATTGGTGTTAGGCCCTTTGATAGGACATTCTGAACTTTAGTTGCCAACAGATGGTCATCTTCACAGAAGTATTCTCGACGCTCAGAGTGTCCTAGAATTACATACTTTACTCCTGCAGAGACCAGCATTTCAGCTGAAATCTCACCTGTGTATGCTCCACTTTCTTCTTGATGACAATTCTGTGCCCCTACAGAGATTTGAGGACTGGAACCAACAAGGGTCTGCACTCCTGTGAGGTGAATGAAGGGTGGGATGAGCACCACCTCGGCAGTGTTCTGTACCTCATCTTGTATCATATTAATCACCTCGGACGTAAGCTTTTTGCCTTCGTCCATGGAGCAATTCATTTTCCAATTTCCAGCAACGATATTTTTTCTCATGACCATGTAAGTTTCAAGGATGCAATGATACTAACCTCGCGCAAGTATCCTCTAATCAGGACCAATGAAATTCTTCTATATTCAACATCACTATTTATCCATCTTAAGGAAACCATCTTACAATGGCGAGCTTTTAGCTTTTTTCCTTATCACCATCTTGGTGGGGAGCGGGCTTATGTCTTCCTATTCAACGATGGGGGCGTACGTAGCTCAACTGAGTTTCGTGTTTGGGTATTCCGAGCCCAATCAATTGTTGTTCCTGGCGCTGTTTTTTCTCGCCGATTTTGTGCTGAGAATAGTCTTCCGAAGGCCTTTACCGAAGCTACGGTACTATGCACTAATGAAAATTAGCCCAAAACAAATTGCCTCACAATACTTAATTACCTCACTCTTTGGGTTGATGCCGTATGTTTTTGCTTTAATGATGATCCTAATGGCCGTTCAGGCTTTCACGTGGTTTGGCTTAGTGGGAGCGATCACGGTACTCATTTGGTTTCTTGCAAATCATTTCGCTGGACTTTTCATCCAATTTACCTCGCCTAAGGGAAAAGTATTGGCAGCGTTTTTTGTGATTTTGGTTTCGGTAGGTTTGTTTCTTAATTCAACTACTCTTTCTGTTCCGGTATACTCCTACCTATTTGTTGGGAGTACTTTGATGCTCCTGTCCACAGTCCTATCCTACTTTCAGGTAAGTAATGTCATTTCGCGTAGGAATCTTATAGAAGAGCAGAAGACATGGTTTTTGTCTGCTTTACCTGCTTTGACCTTCAGAAACCCAATTTTGCAGTTGGAGTGGGCATTGCTATCCAGGAATCGCAGAACCAAGACCAATCTACTTTTTGGTTTGGTGAGTATCTTCTTACTTCCTTTCATCATTGATGATACCAACAACATGGTTTTGTTCATCTTTTTCATTGCTACAGGTTTTTTCATTATTCAGCATGGTATCTACTCACTTGGCTGGGAAGGAAGTTATTATGATTTTCTTATCACCAACATCTCAACAAAGCAGTTCATTAAAACCAGGTTTCTGTTCTACATCGGAAGCTGTTCGGTTGGCTTAATACTTGTGCTAATTCCTGCGATCATGCGTGGATTTGACTTGATTAGTCTTCTCTGTCTTTTTCTATACAATGTTGGTGTCACTGTACCCTTGGTACTATATCGATCCGCAATGCATGATGCTAAAATCATTTTAACAGAAAATTCATTCATGAATTACAACGGAATGATGACCGGTCCCATCTTCGTTACGAGTTTTTTGATCATGCTTGTGCCGTTATTTATTTATGGTGTTGGAATCAGTGTAATCGGAGAAAAGGCCGTGTTAGTGTTTGCGTTGTTGGGCCTTTTAGGATTGGCGCTATTCTACCCAATCACCAATCTTATTGCTAAGAAACATTATCAAAAAAAGTATCACCTTTCGCAAAGCTTCAAGTCATGATTAGTGTCGAGAATTTATCAAAACAGTTTAACAATGTCACCGCATTAGCTATTCCAAAGTTGGAAATTGGAAAAGGAGAGGCGGTTGGAATCGTTGGCAACAATGGCGCGGGGAAGACTACCCTATTCAAATCCATTCTTGATCTGCTAAAGCCGGATACGGGTTCAGTGTCAATTGAAGGAATAGGTGTCAACATTTCGGCTGATTGGCAGAATCATCTCAATGCTTTCATCGACGAGTCCTTCTTAATAGAGTTTCTAAAACCGAAGGAATACCTGTCTTTTGTCTTAGAAATGAAAGGGTCGCCCCTGAATGTCGAAGAGCTGCTATCTATCAATGCAGATTTCTCAAATCAAGACATTGACCAAAGCGAGAAATATATCAGGGATTTATCCACTGGCACCAAAGTAAGGATTGGCGTACTTTCGTTATTGGCAGGAGACCCCAAGTACCTGCTCTTGGACGAGCCTTTTGCTCATTTGGATCCAACCTCGCAGGCTAAGCTTAGAAATCTGATCAAAGCACAAAAGGAGCAAGGCAGGACGGTCATTGTATCCAGTCATAATCTTCAAAATATACGAGAGTCTTGCGACAGAGTGATTCTGCTCGAGAGCGGCGAGATAAAATTTGATGTCGAGGTAAGTGATGAAAGTATGCATCGACTAGCCGCCTATTTTGATAATTAGGCTGAATATCACTTAGATGCTAGTAAGCATAATGCACAGATTAATTGTAGGGAATGTGCTTATTCGAACAAAAGGTGGGAATGATTCAATTTGTACCATATCCAACTGTCTAAATAATAAGCCACATGAACAAAGTAGAAAAATTCCGAACCATGGTACGACTAGCTTTAGTAGATGACCAGTTCGAAACAAAAGAAAAGGAGTATATCCAGGATCTTGCGAAGATGCATAAGCTATCCAACGAAGAATTGGTAGAGATTATCAATGAAGAGTTGGAGAAGAAAGGAGATTTTGCCCCTAGGTTGCAAAACCTTGATTACGATGGCAAGATTGAAATATTAGCTGATTTAGTTCGCATGATGAAAGTGGACGGAGAAGTCTACCTGAGCGAAATCAAATTTTGCGAAGCAATTGCTCAAAACCTGGGATTCAAGCAGAAATCAATTGGATTCCTGGCTGAAAACATTCACAAAGATCCGAATATTGCACCTAATTGGATGCTCATCCAAAATAGAATGAGAAAATACGTGGCTTAGTTTCGCGCCCCGTTTCTACCCTAATATTTACTCGCATGAATACGATCGCAAAATACAAAGCGCTCATTGGCCTTGCTAAGGCAGATGGTGAATTCGATATGCACGAAAAACTTTTCATCAGCTATCTGGCGGAGCAGGAGGGAATGTCCATGTCTGAACTCAAATCCCAGCTCCAACAAGGAGAGAAGATGAGCGAGCTAATCGAAAACCTCACATACGAGGAGAAAATCGATATTCTTACTTACGTTGTAAAGTTGATGAAGGCTGATGGAAAAGTGTTGCTGAGTGAAGTCAAGTACTGTGAGAAACTAGCAGAGCTCTTTGGCTTTCAGCACACTTCAATTGGTTACCTTTCTGGTGCACTGAACGACAATCCACGAATTGCGCCCAATTTGGGCATGTTAAAGCAAAGCATGAAGAAGTATCTTGTGAATGC
>CAZQJU010000003.1:0-16825 GCA_964593185.1 uncultured Roseivirgaceae bacterium | reverse complement strand
TTGCGCCCAATTTGGGCATGTTAAAGCAAAGCATGAAGAAGTATCTTGTGAATGCGGCTTGATTCTAGTCTGGCACTTTGTCTCTTACGTCTTCCCAATTAGCAATCTGATTCGCCACATTGTGGTCTCCTTGTTTACGCAACAAAGAATATAGTCTTCGAGGTCGGACGCCAAGGAAGTGTTGAATGTCGGTCATGGTCTTTTCTTCTTCCTTATGCAGTTCTTCATAGGTGACCTCCAAGACATCTTTGTTTTTCAATTGCATAAGAACATGTGTATGTTTCTTCGAAAGGTGTTGCCGATATTTCTCAAACTCTTGGATGTCGATGGAAATCCTACCTGAAGGCGCCGACTCGTACACCCATTCGTGCGACTTTTCCGCAAGCTTTAGTGATACAAACTGTTCAAGCGAAGATTCCCTACTCAATAGAATGACTTTCGTATGAGGATCCGTTAAGACAGACCTAAGTCCTTCCTCGTAGATCGGGTTTTCATAAAACACTTTTAACCCCACAGCCTTGATCAATCTCGGGTAGGCCTGAAAGGCTAAATCTTTGAACGCTAATGGATTACCAGATCGATGGTTTGTTAGGATTATTTCTCCTTCTGAAAAGATGGAGGGGTGTGAATTTAGTAAGGTGTGAAGCCAGGTCGAGCCAGATCGTGCTGTACAAAGAATCGCAAACTTTTGGTAGTGATAGGACTTTCTGAAAACGTGAAAGGCTATTCGCTTAAGCCAAATGATACTAACTACAATACAATATGTTTTGATTCGCAGGATCAATCGAGAATCTTTTCCTTCAAGAATTTTGCTGTATGATTTCCTTTTAACTTGATCAAGTCTTCTGGCAATCCGGCAAAGCAAATGGCACCTCCTTCTTCCCCTCCATCCGGGCCCAAGTCAATAATCCAATCCGCGTTTTTGATAACCTCTGTATTGTGTTCGATAATGACAACAGAGTTTCCTCCATCAATAAGGGCATTAATGGCGTCGAGAAGCTTTTTGATGTCGTGAAAATGAAGGCCTGTAGTAGGCTCATCAAAAATGAACAAGATATGGTCGCTGCTATTCAGTTTTTGGCCCTTTGCCAAAAATGAGGCGAGCTTTACGCGCTGGGCTTCGCCACCGCTTAAGGAATTCGATCCTTGTCCTAGTTTAACATAGCCTAGCCCTACATCAAATAGAGGCTTCAATTTATTGGTTATAGAAGGATGTCCGTCAAAAAATTCCAAGGCCTCCTCCACACTGAGTTCGAGCACATCGGAGATGTTTTTGCCCTTGAATTCTACTTCGAGAATTTCCCTTTTGAAACGTTTTCCATCACAGCTTTCGCAGACAAGGTGAAGGTCTGCCATGAATTGCATTTCGATTTTTACGGTTCCTTCTCCTTCACATACCTCACATCGGCCACCGTCCACGTTGAATGAAAAATGTGCTGGCTTAAAGTTGTTTTGTTTAGACAACTGTTGTTCAGAAAATAGTTGTCTGATTCCGTCATACGCCTTGACGTAAGTGACCGGATTGGATCTTGAGCTTTTACCTATTGGGTTTTGATCTACAAATTCGATTTGAGTAATCTTTTTGTAGTTGCCTGTGAGGTTAGCAAATTTCCCAGATGCCTCTCCCATAACACCAAGCTGTTTTCCAATGGAAGGATGCAGGATTTTTCTGACCAAAGTAGACTTGCCACTACCACTTACACCCGTAACAACCGTTAGCACCCCAAGCGGAAATTCCACGTTGATATCCTTCAGATTATTTTCTCTCGCTCCCTCAATTTGTACGGAGGTTCTCCAAGGGCGTCTTTTTTTAGGGACAGATATAGACTCCTCACCACTCAAGTATCGGGCCGTATGCGATAGGGTCTTTCCATTGAGTTCTGTGGTCTTTCCCTGAAAGACAAGTTCTCCCCCGTGAATACCCGCGTCGGGACCAATGTCGATGATTTGGTCAGCTGACTCCATCACTTTTTCCTCATGCTCCACCACAATTACTGTATTGCCAACATCGCGCAGACTTTTTAAAACATCAATAAGCCGATCAGTATCTCTAGGATGCAGTCCAATGCTTGGCTCGTCCAAGATATACATGGAGCCAACTAAGGCACTTCCTAGCGACGTGGCAAGTTTGATGCGTTGAAATTCTCCACCTGATAGCGTGTTGGTGAGTCGATTAAGCGTCAGGTAACCTAGTCCCACCTGGTTTAAATAACTAAGCCTGTTTTGTATTTCTTTCAGAATTCGTTTTGCCACTTTTTCGTCGTGCGCACTAATTTGGATGGAGTCAAAAAAAGGAAGCAGCTGCTTGATGGGCATTAGCACAAGATCTGTGATGGAGTGGTCAGCTATTTTAACATAGCTGGCATCTTTTCTAAGTTTGGTGCCGCGGCAGTCAGGACATGTGGTCTTTCCCCGATATCGAGATAGCATTACTCGATATTGAATCTTATGGAGTTTGGACTCTAGATGCTTGAAGAAGGCGTCCAGGCCATCAAAATACTCATTCCCTTTCCACAGAAGATCGTACTCTTCTTTTGTTAGTTCAGCAATAGGGCGGTGAATGGGAAAATTGAAGCGTATCCCGTCCCTGAGCAAGGGCTCAGCCCATTGTTTCATCGTTTCTCCTTTCCATGGTGCAATGGCTCCCTCGTAGACGGAAAGATTGCGATCAGGGATCACCAAGTCCGGATCTATGCCGAGAATTCTACCAAACCCTTCACAGCGCTTGCAAGCACCGTACGGATTATTAAAGCTGAAAAAATTCACGGAAGGCTCCTCAAAGAGGATTCCATCCAGTTCAAAACGATCCGAAAAGCGCTTTTTCTCACTACCAACCATGGTCACAAAACAATCTCCCTCCCCTTCGTAAAAGGCTGTTTGAATGGAATCTGCCAATCGGAATTGTGTTGCTTCATCGAGTTGCACAACGGCACGATCGATCAAAATTTCGAGATCTGCGGCGATCGATTTTTCTTTCATGAGCTCCTCGATATAGGTTACCTGGTCACCAACCAAGACCCGTGTATAGCCTTTGCTCATTAAAATCTCAAGTTCTTTTTCGATCGATCTTTTCGGCTTCCTTTTAAGTGGTGTGGAAATCAGAAGGCGTGTCCCCTCTGTGTGAGAGAGAATAAAATCAACAATATCAGTGACAGTATCTTTCTTCACCTCTTTTCCCGAAATTGGAGAAATGGTCTTACCTATCCGAGCGAATAACAATTTTAAGTAATCGTAGATTTCGGTCGTGGTGCCTACGGTTGAACGCGGATTTTTTGTGGTGACTTTTTGTTCGATTGCGATGGCAGGAGCTACGCCTTTGATGTAATCAACCTCTGGTTTTTCCATTCGTCCCAAGAACTGCCTGGCGTACGAACTCAGGCTTTCAACGTACTTACGCTGACCCTCTGCGAAAAGGGTATCAAAGGCCAAGGAGGATTTGCCAGATCCCGAAAGCCCCGTTATTACAACCAACTGGTCTCTCGGGATGGCAACATCCAGATTCTTGAGATTGTTAACCCGTGCACCTTTTATAAGGATAAATTCTTTAGGGTCCAGCTGATCTATTTTTCCAACCATTTTAGGGGTATGCTTGTCTAAGAAACACTAATGAATACATTCGGTTTTGAAGCAGGCAAAAATAAGGTGATGCTTTTTCTGAGTTGTTCAAATTTTATATTCTTGCGAATTAAATCATTTTAAACCCTAAACCTCACAATATGCTATAGACCTCTACGTTTACAAACTGGTGAATTACATGAATAAGACAGAATTGAATGATAGCGAATTGCTATCTCTCTACATTGGAGGAAACGAAGAGGCATTTGAGGAGTTACTCAACCGTCACAAAGACAGGGTTTTTACCACCATTTATTTAATTGTTAAGGACAGGTACACTGCTGAAGATCTCATGCAAGAGGTATTCATCAAAGCGATACGTACCATTAAGTCAGGTCGATACAACGAAGAAGGAAAATTCCTGCCGTGGATCCTTCGCATCGCCCACAACATATCAATCGATCATTTTAGAAAATCCAAACGATATCCGACCATCATCATGGAGGATGGGAGCAGCGTGTTCAACTCGTTGGAATTTTCTGAGTCAACGATAGAAGATGAACACATAAAGCAAGACACCTATAATTTATTAAAGGCATACATTAAAGACTTACCTGATTCGCAACGCGAGGTGCTGATCATGCGGCATTACATGAAGATGAGCTTTCAAGAGATAGCGGAGGCGACAGATGTCAGCATCAATACAGCGCTAGGCAGAATGAGGTATGCTTTAATCAACTTGAGAAAGAAATTTGAGCAAACACAAAAAGCCTATGACAAAAACCTTTACAAAAGATGACTTAGTAAGATTTTTATACGACGAGATGAATGAGGATGAGCGAGTGGAAATGAAAGAAGCCCTCCATACTGACATGCATCTCCGAACAAGTTTGGAAGAAGTGAAAGAAGCAATGTCATTGCTGGACAGTTTTCGGATGAAAGCTCCTGAAGAGGTTGTTTCCCGAATTTTGTACGCTTCAAAGAACCTACAGTCTGCTTAGAGTAGCTCCTTAGATAATTAGGGAGCTGAATTCCATAGAAGCAATTGGTCTATGGAGGCGTTTTATACCGACGTTTATCGTTAAGTTTTAAGCCGAAACTAAAGTAATTGTAAGAATCCCTTAAAATCGAGGCGTTTGAAAATAGAGTTAAACGTTAGATTTATTGGAATGAAAAAGAGCCGATTTACTGAGTCTCGGATCATCAAGATTCTAGGAGAACAAGATCAAGGAAACGAGACTAGGGAGAAGTAAGAGCATACTTAGGGAAATCAAAAAATGGAATAGATCCGGCATAACTGTAAAGTTGGATAAAAAAGGTGTAGGTGTAAAAGAAATTCATGAATGCAAGTACTGCTTTGGCAGTTCCAATCACTTTTAGCTTACTTTCGGTCCTATGAATGCATCAGGGCACAATCACCTTGGTTTGTTCCTGAATCAGTATCCTTCCGCTTAGGTCCACTGTTTTGAGTTCGATTTTGAATGTCCCAGGATAGCTATCAAACTGGACGTTTAACTGCCGCCCATCAGGACTTAGTACATCCCAAAATGAAGCGTCAAATCTGGGAGTTCGAGAGCGTTTGCTTTCTGTACCTTCTTCAGGCAATGATGCACCGCTGATCATGGTTGTAAACACATTAGGATAGTCTCCCGGGAGCATTCCTCCTCTAGAATACAGTGCAAGGATTCCCCTGGTCCCGTAATTACCTACTTTACGGGTGTCCTGTAATTTGTTTGCCACCCGCACCAGATACAGATCCTTGGGGTCTAGGTTAAGGATGTACTCGTGATCAGTGACAACCACACCATCTAACAAGATAAGGGGGACATAAGGGTTGATACGATTTCGATCTAAATTAAATACCCAAATTAGGCCACGACGATTTACTCCCACATGAGGGACAATTTCTTTGAAGAGCTCTTTCATCGTATTGACCGCAAAAAATTCGTCTAAGATTAGACTGTTTGTGTACGCAGCCAGGTTAACTACACTTTCGTAGGGTGCTTTAATTACGAGGCTATCTACAGGCTTTTCAATTTTGTAATCTTCTGCATTTCTAAATTTTAGATAGTGCTTAATGGAGCTTCGATACTTATCCATCTCGCGCAAACCAGCGGAAGAATTAAAGGAATCACTTACTTCGAACCTTCGCTCTTCAAATAGGATCGTGTACTCTTCCGTGAGCATTGGCGACGAAAAGTACGCTCTACTTGAACCTACAAATGGTAGTGGTCGGAACTGAAACTTCCCATCGCTATCCGTCAAGCTACTGTAAATGGATCTGTTTTGGTTTGGAATGGACAAATAGATGGGACATTCTTTGCATGGAGTCTGATCAATTTTCTTGACGATCCGTCCAACAATATGATCTATCGATAAGCTAGCGTGATCATTGAACTCTGAGGAAAGGTTCCCTGGAACCAAATCGTTCCTTCTCCATGACGGATCATCAGGAAGCTGATCCAGCGAAGAGATGGTCATGAAGACTTCGGACGAAGTTTCAAAGTTGCTATTTAAATCAATCGTCCAGGGCTCCCCGAGGGACATAGTGTCCAGGGCATTTGACGAGGTATTTTTGATTGATGCCTCTTCACCTATGACCTCATCTTGATCAAGGATCGTGACCTTTTGGCTTTTGGCCAGGTTGTTTGGATTGCTGACGTCGTAAGCAAGCACCATATAGGTGCCGGGTTTAGATCCATCAGTTAAACTCAAGCTGAAGTGTGTAAAAGTTGACTCGGCTAGAACGATTAACTGGTCTATGATGGCTGATTCAGACCTAAGCTCAACTTTGTAAAGTGATACGCTGCCAGTTTGGGGACAATTGTTAAAGGTAATGTAGCCATCAATTTTCTGCTTTTGGGTGTAGTATGGTTGCAAGGTTGACACCTCGAAACATTGAGCGTTCGCTATACAGTGATACAAGAGAAATGAAAGGAGTAAGAAATATTTCATCATCTGAACTGGATTGGGGTGAAGTTTGCACCGTTTACACCGCCTTCCCATCGCTCGCTACAGTCATAGACATTATTTACTGGGACTGTCTTCGCAAAACCTGCTGAGGTACCACGATTAAAAACAAACCCTTCGATACTGATAGCTGAGGCGCCAAAAAAGCCAAAAAGTGTTTGTTCAGGGTTACTTGATTGCAAATTTGAAGGGAGTTCATTTATTCGAGGGTCCAGTAGACTTCCTCGCACATTCAGTTGTTGATCTAATGCACTCCAATACTGAAAAGCCTCTGCCGTGAGTGAATAGACGGCTGCTTCGTAATAGTAACGTTGATGGTAGTCAAACGCCTCTGAGGCGGCAAGAAAACTAAAAGGGCGCTCATTGGCTGTTGCACTACTGATTAGCACTACGTCTCGTGGGGTTAGCTGTGAGCGAAACGACCAGCAGGGTCTGATGCACGTAAAGTCCCTGCACTCAGGTAGTGGAGGAATAATTTGTAGCTGCGCTTCCGCAATACCTGAACTCGCCACTCTTGCGAAAACATTCTCCTCTTGGGGTTTTACGGACACAAAAAAATCGTGGAAAAACTCCCTAAAACCTTCCGAATTAAGTTTTTCCGCAAACTCAAAATCCAGATCCTCGATATCAAAACCAGCTGGCATTTGTTGGGCGTTGGATTGGATGATGGTGCCATCTGGAAGGGTTATTGAGAGCGTATACTCACTACCGATTTGTCCTGAAAAGTTAAAATCTGGACGATAAAATCCTGGTGAAAGCTCAAGCTCGGGGAAAAAAATCACGTTTGGGTTTCCGCTGGGATCCCCCTCGAAAACACCTACCACAGCTCCGGTTATGGGAACCTGATTTACAATGTTGCCATTGCTTTGGAGTTCAAAGAGTCGGACATAGCTTCCTCCCTCAGAGTTCACAACCAGTCCTTCGATCACGATGCCCTCGCCGGGAGCATTAGGGACATCTTCAATCTCGGAAAGACATGATGTAGTGATTATTGCCAGTAACGCCATAATTACAAGAGCCTTTCGTCTCGTATTTTTCAGAACCTTTAGCATAATCAGATCTTTTTGACATTAAATGTTATGAATGGGAATGGTGAACCAAGAATAGCATATTCGAAGGGCTGGGGTCTTCCACCTTGGTCTTGATAGATAACTGAAAACGGATTCTTATGTCCATAGAGGTTGTAAATTGAGAAAGTCCAGCTTGTTTCCCACTTTGGATTTTTACGGTTAGAACCTGCATACGTAAAGGAAATATCGAGCCTATGGACCGCAGGTGCTCTTGCATCATTGATTTCTATGTCGCCCAAAGCTCTAAACCCATTGAACCTAAATGCAGTCCCCGGTGAGGTGTAGGGTCTACCTGACGCGTAGGTAAAGAAGCTCCCAAAGCTCCAAAGTCGACTCAAGAAGATATTCATTGAATAGTTCAATACATGCCGCCTGTCGTAACTGGCGGGAAAATAGGATCCATTATTTATGCCGCTCTCAATGGCATTGTCTTCGATTCGAATCTGGGTACGTGAAAGCGTGTAGTTAAGGTTGTAACTATTTCGTTTTCTGGTCACGGATGAAGTTAGTTCAACCCCATATGACCGTCCATCGCCTTGCAGGATGTCAAAAATCAGCTGATTATTATTAAGTATAACCGCTCCTGGAGCAATTTCGGAGACGTTACTTAGCCGCTTAGCAAATCCCTCTACCGAAAAGTCAAAATTTTCTTTTGGAGTTGCATAGTAACCGAGGGATATTTGATCACCCCTGGTTGGGTTTAGTTCAGGTCTTGCCAGGTACCATAAATCCGTAGGGAGCGACGTATTTGTATTGCTGAGAAGGAATAGAAACTGATTTGTACGAGAATAACCGAGCTTTATTGACTGTTTTGCATTTAGCAGGTAGTTTATGCTAGCTCTTGGTTCCAGCCGGCTAAAAGCCAGTCGCCGGTCACCGTTATCCAGGGATATTGTATCTGCAATGGACGCCGGGTTTCGGATATTTGCAGGCTCGAAGAGAGGAAAATCTTGTTCACCAATATTGAAAAAATTGGTTTGCCGAATTCCAACTCTGGCTCTCAGATTTTGTAAGATCAAAAATTCATTCTCTGCAAAGAAAGAGAGATCGAAGGCGTTGCTACCCTCGACACTGACGTTGCTGACGTCCAATACACTGTTTTCTTGATCAAAAGCAGTGTATCTGTTGTATTCCGTACCAATTGACCATTGGTTCTTGCCTAAGGAACCAGATAACTGGGATTTAAATATTAACTGCCGAATGCCATTTGTGTAGGTATTGGGCGCGTCAACTCCCCGTGTATCCAGGTTGGCTCTGTATTGCGAAACAGCACCTACCATTTTTAAGCTTAGGTTATCAGAGAATCTATTTGTATAGCTCAGACTCAGTGCAGAGGTAGAATACCTAAAGGTTGTATCAGCAGAGAATTGAAATTTATCGCTGCTGAGGTACCCAACGATCTCAATATCCTGCTTGTCATCAATAAACAAATCGTAATTAAGATTAATATCATAGTAATTAGCAGATGCCTCCTGGCCTCTAGGAAAAGATCTAATTAACCACGTTGGGTAGGCGGCTCTTCCTGCAATCAGCAAACCTGATTTCAGCTTCTTTATTGGAATGTCAAGCGTAAGGCTACTGTTCATCGGACCAATACCGCTATTGAACCTGAAGTCTTGCTTCTTGGAAACCTTCTGCTGAACTTCCAGTGTTGAACTGATTCTGCCACCAAGAGAAGCTGGAATGGTTCCTTTGTTAAAAGAAAAAGACTGAACGAAGTCTGGATTGAATATCGAGAAAAACCCCAGTAGATGACTTGAGTTAAAAACGGGGATGTCATTCAAAAGAATAAGGTTCTGATCAATTTGTCCACCTCGTACATTGAAGCCGGTTGACCCTTCTCCGATACTAGTAACACCTGCCTGGTTCTTAATTGTTTGGTTTATATCAACCTCGCCTAGGAAACTTGGGAGGCGTTCCAGCTCACTAACAGAGAAGCTTACCTCGCCGGGAGTGATCTTCTTTAACATATCAACTTCACGGGTTGCTGTCACAACCACATCATCAATTCTAATGATCTTCTCGTCCATTTCCACGGTGAGCTTGAGGTCACTTTTTAACTCTAATTGGAAAGATTTTGTGAGATTGTTTGCTTGGGCATTAAACGTATAAACACCTGATGGAGCAACAATCTCGAAGTATCCGTCAGTTCCTGAGTAGGTAGACTTATCAATTTCGACTAAAAAAATAACACCCTGTATTCCCCTCCCTTGCTTATCAATAATTCTCCCTTGAAGCGTATAGTTCAAGACTTGCTCATTCTCTCCTAGTGGACCCTGCTGTTCAAGTGATTTAATCACTACGATATTACGGACAGGCCTTTCAACCGTAAGACCAATGCTTGGGAGTAAGGTCGTCAGGAAGTGCTCAAGGTCTGGATTGCTCGACGAGTTTTCAATCGTCATCTGACCAATTTCTTCAGCGAAATAGAACTTTATTTCTTCGTAAGCTTCGATTCCCTCGACAATTTCCGTTACAGACCGAGGGTTCTGCTGTGATTCCACTACAAGTGCAACAGCAATCAATAAAAAAAAGAAATATGGACGCAAGGGGGTACCGTTTAGTCTTTAAAGTTTGAGTTTTTTGAGATCCTTTTTAACCAGGAGTAAATCTACCCGATCATAGTATCCTAAATGCATAATTCACAAAATTGTTAGGAATTTTCATCAAATTATTTCGTGCTTGCACTAAGAGTAAAGACTGTTTCCTCGAAAACAGATTTGTATTTTAACTAAATGGAGCCATTTTTAAGGCAGTGAAAATTCTGTACGTTCATCAGTACTTCAAAACACCCGACGAAGGGGGATCCATTCGCTCCTATTATTTGGCGAAAGGCCTGGCTCAAGCAGGGCATGAAGTAACCATGATCACTGCCCACAATAAGAGGTATCAGGTGCGTAATGTCGACGGAATAGAAGTTCACTATTTGCCGGTCAAGTACGATAACAGTTTCGGATTTTTAAAGAGACTTTTCTCATTCTGGAAATTTGTGAAACTGGCCAGGAAAGAAGCACTCAAACTTGAACGGTATGACCTTGCTTATGTCATGACCACACCTCTCACAACGGGATTTATTGCTACCTATCTCAAAAGCAAAATTAACCTTCCTTATTGCTTTGAAGTAGGCGATTTATGGCCTGAAGCCCCTGTGAAAATGGGGATTATAAAGAATAAGTTACTGCAAAAATGGCTCTATGCACTGGAGAAGAAGTTCTATTTTGAAGCTGAAAAAGTAATTGCGCTGTCACCGGCAATTCGGAATTACGTGGAGAAGGTGAGTCCAAATACCAAGGTCTATGTTATTCCTAATATGGCGGATTGTGATTTTTTTGAACCAGATTATAGCATAGGAGATTTTAGTTTTTCAAACAAGTTTCAAATCACGTACTGCGGTGCCATCGGCCAGGCAAACCACCTCGAATTTTTATTGAAAGCTGCCCGGCAAAGCGCAAAGACTCACCTTCCTATACATTTTAATATTATTGGGTATGGGTCAGAAATGCAACGACTTAAAGAAGATGCCAAATTTCTATATAATGTTTCTTTTTATCCGCACGCAGGTAAGGAGGCGGTAAAAGAAGTATTGGATGGGAGCGATGCGGTATATGTTTCGTTTAAGGACGTAGATGTACTTGGGACCGGCAGTCCTAACAAGTTTTTTGATGCCTTGGCGGCAGGTAAGTTGAGCATCGTCAATTTCAATGGTTGGATTAAGAATGTGGTGGAAAGAAGCAAATGTGGATTTCACCATGATCCGAGTGATCCGGATGCATTTATTCGGAAGATAAGGGTCTTCTTAGAATCTCCCGAGTTACTTGCTAAGTACCAGCGAAACGGTCGAAAGCTTGCAGAGCTCTATTATGACAAGAACATTCAGATCACCAAGCTCCTCAAAATTCTTAACAATGAATACAAGTTTGAGAAGAATGACTCTGAGGTGTATATCCTAACGGCCTGAGGGCTTGTATTCGGATCTTCTAAAGATCAGGTTGGCATCCTGCTCTGCCATCAAATCCTCAACACCTGCTCCCGTTTGATCTACATAACTTTTCACGATTTGCCAGCCGAGCCACCTACCTATTCGTCCGGGGCACTTTTCTCCTATTTCGTAGACATTAGGCCGCTCACCTAGAAACTTCTGCTTCATTTGATGATTTGTCTCATAGAGTAGTTCATTCTCTATAAAACTGGCCCAGATCGTAGCATCATTCTCAAATGAATCTTTCCACTCCTCTTGGGTATATCCCATTAAGATGTTTTCAGGTGTGCAAGGCAATAGCTTACTTAGTAGAAAGTAAGATTTTCCATGATCAATCATTTCTGCTAGCATGGTCTCGCCAGCTGACTGCCTAATGAACTGACTTGAAATAAACTGCATGATGTTGGCTGGCAAATGTTCTACCGTATACCGCTTCAAGATGTAATCAGGAATCTGTTGGGGAGGATAGGAGGCATTTCTTCCGATGAAGAAATCCATACCAATGATGATTTGTTCGTTTGTGATAACCAGATCTTTGTGCAATCCAGTTACTGCAGTTTGAAGGACAGGAGTGGGCGCATTAGGAAAAAAAACCTGCAAGCGACCTAAAGCTTCTTGAATAGTCAGAATCAGCTCATCGATGTTTAGGAATGCCTCAACAGACTCATTATACAGGGTGTCTATAGACGGGTTTTGAAGTAGCTGAAACATTCTGTCAGCAAGAATCTCGCGTGAAGGATATTCATCAGCATCAAGAAATAGACGTGCAAAGGAATCATGTCGATTCAGTACATTTTCTATTTCTTGAACCGATGAAGATTGAAATAATTCAGAATCTATTCGTTGTACTTCTAATTCAATGGATTTTGGTGTGACGCTATCCCTACAGATTTCATCATTGCAGCTTAGTACGAAAAGAAGTAATCCGATGAACAGAACTCTGGGCATATTTCTATTTTTGCTGCAAAAATAAGTGGAGATAGATCTTACTCTGCTGTTTTACATCCAATAACGACGCTATGAAAAAATTCTTCTTTCTTCTTCTTCTATTTTCTGCCCTTGGTATTTCCGCCCAAACCAAACTAGGCCTTAAGTTATCGCCGGTTATTACTTCGAATCGCGTGACCAACGAGGCGCAAAACGTGGACAATGATGGGTCAAAACTGAAACTGTCTATTGGATTAGTCGTGGACAAGCCATTAACTGAATCCTATTTCCTAAGTTCCGGCCTGATTTACGTGCCTAAGAGGGCCGCCTTTCGTATAACGGCAGATTCTACAGAAGAGTACACACTACAATACCTCCAGATTCCTGCTACGGTGAAAATGTTCACCAACGAAATAGCGCCAGATATCAAAGTGTATTTCCAGGTTGGTGGAGCGTTGGAACTCAAAGTTTTTGACGAACCAACGGAGCCAGATTTCGATGATATCGTCAAATTCAACCCGATCGATTTCTCTGTAATTCTTGGTTCTGGAGTAGAGTACAGAGCTGGAATCAATACAATTATTTTCGGAGGCATCTCCTACCAAAGAGGCCTGGCAAACGTAGTAAATGAGACCATTGCAGGTGCCGAGGACCTTCAAATACGCAATACCATCGTGTCGATCGATTTAGGTGTAAAATTCTAGGTTTGGTCTAAAACCTTACAAATGAGCGAGTTTCGGTGAGGAATTAGTGGCAAAAATTTCTAAATTGGAATACAATAAATCGCTACAATTATGAAAACGTTCATTACCACTTTACTCGCTTTTGTTGCTTTAAGTTCTTCTTCTCAAACCGTCTGGATAGTAGACAATCGACCTTCTGCACCGACGGGAGCTCACATTTTTTCCAATGTCACAGACGCCATTGCGGCAGCAAGCTCTGGAGATATTATTCACTTGACACCTAGTCAGGTTTCCTATGGTAATTGGGCTATTAATAAGGATAGTCTCACATTTTTTGGAGTTGGTTATAATCCAGACAAGGAGCAGCCGGCTGTAGTTTCCAACGGAACAATTACATTAAATCCGGGCGTTTTTGGCATTCGATTGTCTGGCTTAAATGCGACAACCGTAAGTCTTGGGACCACTTCAGGGGGCTCGATAGGCAATGTGATTATCGAAAATGGCGAAATCGATTTTATCGATGGGGATCATAATAGTTTCGCTATGGTTTTAAGTAATATCATCATCAGAAACTGTGTTATTGGGATGACATATGCCACAAATACTCCGGTAATATATTTGGATGATGATGGTCAAGTTAGTTCTACCTCGGTAGTGATTGCGAATAATATTATTATGGGAACATCCTCCTCCGGCGCAACTGGAGCAATTGGCGTGACGGACGCAATCATAAGGAATAATCTGTTCTTGGGTAACGGTGCCGGAGACTTCGCTTTTTCCATTTTGGAAACATCTACTGTTTCAAACAATATTTTCTTGGGAAGATCTCCACAACCTGATGCTGCAAATGCAATAGGAAATAGTACGTTCAACAACAACATTTCTTTTAGTACATCTGATGATATTTTCCCCAATGGATCAAACGGAAATACAGGTTCAGGCAACTTGGAGGGGACAGATCCATTATTATCCGGAGTTACCATCCAGGATGATTGGGATTTTTCCTTCAATCCAACTCCTGATGGAGGTTCACCAGCTTTAAGCGGCGGAAATGATGGAACAGATATAGGCGTTACGGGAGGAACGATTCCGTACAGTACTACAGGTACTCCTCTTCCTATTATTAAAGTGTTGAGACTTCCTGAACTGATCCAAGAAGGGACAGATGTTGATGCGACCATTGAAGCAGAAGGAAACTAATTCCTCGCGTGATGAAGCCGATCTATTGTTTTATAAGGGTAGTCCTTTGGCTATCCCTTGGTTTTGTGTCGATGGATGTTCATGCACAGCCCGACACGACTGAAGTATTTCAACTTGAGTACTTTTTTGATGCTGACCCCGGAGTCGGAAGTGCAACTACCATAAACCTGGCAATTCCAGAAATCAGCATCAGTACTGTTGAGACTTTATCGTCGTCAGGTCTTTCTCGAGGATTCCATGTGTTAGGGTTTCGAGCACGAACGATATCTCCACGGCCAACCTTTTCCGAAGTGGGGCTTAAGCCAAGCAACTTTATTGATCCTTTGTTACTTGCAAATGGAGATTGGGGAATTACCGAAACTCGATTGGTCTTTGTGGACGAACCTGATGCGGGTGGGATCATTAACGTAGATCAGATCGAGTACTTTTTTGATAGCGATCCCGGTGTTGGAAGTGCCACCCTTACGGATCCTTTTTCGCCAAACTCTGATGTTTCTCTTACACAAACCCTATTGTCAAGTGGATTATCTACCGGCTTTCATGTTCTTGGAATGAGGGCACGAGCAGAAGGTGGTAGTTGGGGAACCACGGAAACCAGACTCATTTTTGTTGATCAGTCAGACGCTGGAGCCATAGTTAATGTAGATCAGATAGAATACTATTTTGATAGTGATCCTGGTGTAGGGTCTGCTACATCAATCACAGCATTTACTGCGAATAGTTCTGTTTCACTACTAGAAAGCTTGAATTCAGCAACCTTATCTACCGGTTTTCATGTATTGGGTATGCGGGCAAGGGCAGAAGGTGGTGCATGGGGAACTACCGAAACGCGACTCATTTTTGTTGATCAGTCAGACGCCGGAGCCATCGTGAATGTAGATCAAATTGAATATTTCTTTGATGAAGATCCTGGAGTGGGAAGTGCTGCACAAGTAACCTCGTTTACTGCCAATAGCACTATCTCTATTAATGAAATGCTGAGTACGGATACCCTTTCGACGGGTTTTCATGTGCTGGGCATGCGAGCCCGAGCCGAAGGGGGTGCTTGGGGGATAACAGAGACGCGCTTAATTTTTGTAGACCCCTCTCAGAATGTGATCAATGTTGATCAAATAGAGTACTTTTTTGACCAAGACCCTGGAGTTGGAAGTGCAACGAATGTGGCATCGTTTACGACAGATAACTCCATTTCAATTGTTGAGTCACTTAGTTCTTCTGGATTGTCAGTGGGATTCCATCTCTTAGGAGTGAGAGCAAGAGCTGAAGGTGGTGCTTGGGGGACCACCGAAACAAGATTAGTATTTGTGGATATGTCCGGATCGATGAGCGACGTTTCATCGTTGGAATACTTTATTGGCGAGGACCCTGGCGTGGGTCTCGCCACCGATATTCCAGTTACAACTCCCGGACAAAGTGTGATGCAGGATGTAATGCTCAACACAGATACGTTGTCATTAGGAACTACTCAACAGATTTATTTTCGGGCCCGTAATGACAACGGTGATTGGGGTCTTACAGAGTCCCGGACTGTGTATGTAACGAACGTAAACCCGCCGGCGATTTCAAGTAATGATTCGATTACGAATTCTTCTCCGGCCAGTATTTTGATTTCCTTTGACGAAGGTGTCTCTGATTTTAATTCTGATGATTTTATCGTAGAAAATGGATCCGTTGACATTGCTTCTTTTGTGGACAATGGAGACAATACCTACAATGTAGATGTAAATTTAGATACCGAAGGCCCTGTCCACATTACAGTGCTAGACAGTGCAGCATTCGCTCTTGATGACAGCAATCCATCACCGCAATCAAGGTTCGATGTGTATTATGACTTAACTGCTCCTAATGTGACCATTGACGCATTGGTCACTTCAGATATCTCTCCAGCGCTATCTGGAACGATTGACGATGATAGTGCGTCCGTTTCGATCACAGTAGATGCAATGCAATATGTTGCGACAGCGGTGGGGGGAGGCGTCTGGACGTTAGATGCTGGTGTTATTAGTCCACTCTCAGCGGGTACATACGATGTACTGGTCACGGCGACGGATTTGGGAGGAAATCAGGGAGTTGATGGAACAACAGATGAACTAACCATTGATGTGGTTGATTTTACTATTCTGCCCGCATCAGACATTACCGATACATCTTTTGTTGCCAATTGGAGTGGAGGTGTCGACTTAGTTAATTATCAGATAGATATATCTAGTGAAAGCGACTTTTCCACCTTTCTTGACGGATTTGAGAATTTTGAAACCACAAGCAGCTCGGTGAACGTAACGGGTGTAGATTTTGGGACGAGCTACTATTATCGAGCTCGTTTTGTAAACTCTTCCTCAGATGTTTCAGCAAACTCCGATGTTGTAATCCTAAAAACGCTGACTTCTGCCCAGACGATCGCGGATTCTACGGCATTGGTAGAGATTTTGGCTGCTGTATCC
>CAZQJU010000002.1:0-107762 GCA_964593185.1 uncultured Roseivirgaceae bacterium | reverse complement strand
AAAAAGTCAAAAGAATACGTAGTATTATTGCCATTAATAATAGTATTACTTCTATGAATTATATGAATACTTTAAAAATTAGGCTTGTATATATTTTCACTTCTTGCTCATTTGCCCTTTTTGCACAATCTGAGATTGAAGCACCAATTGAGGATCAGTTTGATGTGGTCACTGAAGAATGGTTGATAAAGTCCGAGATGTTGAAGACGTACGAGGGCATCAATGAATACTGTCAGAATCCAACGTTCCGGACGTCGGTCAATCGAGTTTTGGTATCGGTACATCAATACGACTCCATCATCGTAGCTACGCTAGATGACCCTACTGCGTATCTTGGTTGGAAAATGAAAGAAGAAAAGAAAACGCGCTCTGATATTGACGACTTTGAAAAGGAGTACAGCCTTGAGGCCTTCGTTGAGGAAATGAGGTCTGCATGCATTTTTCGGAATGAAATAGAGGCAAACGCCGAAAACCTCAGAAAGGGGGTTGGGTATGAATCCTATGATGCAAAGGTTTTGCTACTGGAAACAGAGGTACGCAAGTACTTAAATAAGGTGGATAGAATGATCGTGAAGATTGATGAGCACTTACATGAACTCGATCTGCAGTAGGCCCTAGTAATGAATATGCCGGTCTTTTACTTCTTGAAGGATATCAGCAATAGTGACCAGAATACCTGTTTCCTCGACATCTCCAAAATCCGGATTTTGAGCGGTTCCAAAAGTGATCATGGTTTTTGATAGCCCCATGTAAATATTGATCAAAGGAGGAATATACTCTCCACGCTCTTTTAGGAGCTTATTCAAGCGTTTAAATCCTTCTTCATAAGGAAGGTGTTTTTCGAATAGGGAGTAGAACAATTCATCTGAGTAAGGTGCGTGAAGGTCATCTTTTGGTGCGCATAAGTCCGGTCTATTTGGGAAATAGTGACTCATGAATGACAGCAGGAGATCCCGCGCTTCCTTATTGTAGTGGGTATACATCGTGACCTTGCCAAAAAGGTATTTGATCTCCGGATAGTTGATAACCAAGGAACCTAAACCATCCCATATATTCATCAACGCAAAGACACCTTTCCGTGGGTTTACTGAAGGTTGATACGCTGGTTGTACCCAAGAGCGACCCAATTCAATGGAATAGGGAAGGTATTCCTCTTTCATTCGATCCGTGAAGTCAAAATAGTGTGCCGTGGAGAGATCAAAATTTCCGGTCTCGGGATTATGTGCCCTTTCTCCGGTAATGAAGCGATAGCCCCCCACAATTTCCCGGTCTTCTGGACTGTATACGATAAGCTGCTCGTAGCACCGTTCTGAGGTATCAGCTTCATCTATATCGACTTGTTCCCCCGTTCCTCCACCAGCATCTCTAAATGAGACTTCTCTCAACCTACCAATTTCCTGCATCGTATTCGGCGAGTTGTGATGGTTGACGATGTAAATTTTATTGCCAGCCTTGTTCGTATTTCGAACAAACCGTTCATCATTCAACTCTGCCTCAATCAATGCTCTTTCTATTGGGGGGATGATTTCTTTTGGGTCTGTAGTCATATAAAATTAATTGGCTCTGAGGCTATACACCTGTGTTTTCATCCATTCGGCCCATTCCTTGTCATTTTTCGAAGCATCAAAGGTCTCGGGCAGAATCGCTTTCCCAATGATAATATCAATTTTCATATTCTTTTGTTTGAATAGCTCATCCACTAAAAAGAACATTTCAATATTTACTTTGATGCCTAAAAACTTTCGGAAGTTAGCCAAGTTGTAGAAGCGGTTGGTCAACCCTCCTCCGATATGTATCGGAATTACAGGTATGTTGTACTTTTTGGCTTTGGAAATAAAGGTTTTCTTCCATTCCAGGTCCATGATTTGTCCGTCAATTTTTCGGCTCACGAGCCCTGCGGGAAAGATAACGGTAGCGGTCCCTTCGGCAAATTGCTTTTCTACTTTTTGCAACGATTCTACTGCGTTTCTACCCACTTTATTTACCCCGATGAATCGATCTTTAAGATTTCGGAGCGCCATCAGCAGGTCATTCACGATGAACTTGATGTCAGGTCGTGCTTCTTTGAAAAGGTGCACCATCGAGACGGCGTCCATCCCTCCAAGCGGGTGATTGGAAGCCAAGATAACTTTCGAGGGCGGGGGTGGAATATTCTCTAAGCCCGTCACAGAAACATCGAAGTTCATGTAGTCCAAGGCACCTTTACAGAACACATAGGGGTCACTGTCTTCATGTTCAGCCATGAATTCATTGACCTCTTTCTGATGAATGATTTTCTCGATCCAACGAATGAAGAAGCCAGGCAACCATTTAAGCAATCCTGGATTTTTATCTGCTATCAGCTTACGAACTTCGATGAACTTTGACATGAAATGATCCTCTGGTGACAAGGATAAGTTGATTTATGCTTCAAGTCAAGGATGAGCGAAGAGATTGTTGCGTTTTTAGCGCACCTGCTGGGTTTATAAACATTTATTCGAACGCGACGTGTTGGCTTATTTCAGCAAACGAGGCTTCTTTCATACTTGCATAGGAAAAAGTAGCATGTCCAACGCGATCTTTAGGACCAATACCTACACATTGAAAACCGCCCGCAAGTGCCGCATCTACACCGCTTTCAGCGTCTTCGTAAACCAGGCATTCATTTGGAGATAATCCGATTGCCTTGGCACTGTATAAGAAGATATCGGGTGCGGGTTTGCTTTTGGTAACACTGTTTCCATCTCCAATTGCATCAAAGTATTTTCTGGCATCGAGCTGGGTTAGGACTTTTTCTGCATTCTTGCTTGCACTTCCCAATGCAATTCTTACGCTGGCCTTTTGAAGATCTATAAGCAGTTCTTCAGCACCTGGAAGATAATCCTTCGGACTTACTGCGTCCAGGCTTTGGACATACAATTCGTTTTTTAGGTCACCCAAACGAATGAGTTCTGACTCGGGAATGTCCAACGCATTGTGCGCAGCGATGATCTTGATGGAATCGAGTCGGGAAACGCCTCTTAATTTTTCATTGATTTCGCGGTCAAACTTCCATTTTTGCATATCAGCCAGTGCTTTCCACGCCAAAAAGTGAGATTCTGCTGTATCCGTGATGATCCCGTCCAGATCAAATATGACGCCTTTGATCATGTTTTAGCTGTTAATTAAGGTGGAGGAAATAACTTGATCGACTCCTGGTGAGACTACGATATCTTCATTTTGATGCCGGAAGGTAATTGCCTCGTTTCCTTTGTTCGCAACTACGAATTCATCCTTGCTAGCTGAGACCTCAACTCTGTTTCCCTGCCAATAAAAGGGGAAGTTGATTTCATTGATTTCATCAGGTAAGGCGGGATTGATCAAGAGTTCTCCTCCAATCATTCTAACACCACCAAACCCACAAACGATGATTTGCCAAATACCACCAAGCGATGCCGCATGAATCCCATGATCTGAGGTTTTCATTCCAGGCCCTAAGTCAATTTCACTGGCATTTTTGAAGAGTGAGTAGGAGAGCTCTGTATTCCCTAAATCTGCTGCTAGTATGGCATGAGTGGATAGACTTAAGGAAGAATCATGCAGTGTTCTGGCTTCATAGTAATCGTAGTTTGCCTGCTTTACCGCTTTCGTGAATCGATGTTCGAGAAGATACATAAGCATGACCACGGAAGCCTGCTTCGATACCTGCATCCCATTGACTTGATGCAGGTTATAATCTTGGAATAGGGTACCTACCTTGGTTTGATTCTTATACTTGGTTAAGTCAATCTCCTTTAGTGTCAGGTAGGTATCGTCCTGTGGGATGATAAGATCTTCATTAGGCTGAGGTACGTATAGTTTTTCGACCTTACCTCGAAGTTCCAAAATCTCGTCATCTAACTGCAATTTTTTATTCAAACGATCGAACGTTTTTTGATCTGTTGTTTTGAGGTGATCGTAATACTCGATAGCATTATCCATGCACCATTTAGCGGTATGGTTTGTAAACGCATCATTGTTTACATGCTCCTTGTATTCATCCGGACCTACTACATCGTTAATGTGATAGGTTCCCTCTTCTTCGTTCCAATCCAGTCTGCTCCCCCAAAAAATGCCTGTGTCCAGCAAAATCTCGTATCCGTAGTTCTTCATGAATTCATGATCGCCAGTGACCATGAAATACTGCCATACCCCGAATGCTACATCGGAAGTAATGTGTTGCTCAATAAATCCGCTCCAGATTTTTGTGGCTTCACCAGTAATGATGTCCACCGCACCCCAGACGGGTGTCACCTCACCATCGTCAGCCCAGGCAGATTCCCAAGGGTACATGGCACCTTTGTACCCATTTTCTTTTGCTTTCTTGTGTGCCCCTTCCAGGGTATTGAATCGGTATTTGAGTAGACTTTTGCCAATTTCCGGGAAGGTGTACGTAAAGAATGGTAGTATGAAAATTTCTGTATCCCAGAATGAATGCCCTTTGTAGCCCTCGCCAGAGAGCCCTTTCGCGGCTATACCTAATCGACTATCATGTGCTGGCGCCATGCTTAGGAGGTGGTATTGGGCAAAGCGTATAGCCAATTGGTCAAAGTCGTTTTGGCTATCAATGGTGATGGACATGTTGCTCCAGTGATGCTCCCAGGAAATGCTGCTCTCTTTTAGCAACTCCTCATAGCGCTTAGACGCTTGCTCTGTAAGATGTTTCGTACTGTGTAGGCGCAAGTCAGCTAAATCCAAATTAGCAACGTCTTGATCTCTTGACGTGAACACATTGGAAATCTTAGTGAATGCAAGTCGTTGCCCCGAGTTTAGCTTGGCCTCATAGACCATATAGACCTTCCGTCTGTCCAGCTCAAACCTCGATTTGGGTTGCACACCATTTTGTTCAAAAACGTGTGTGGTATTGTGCACAAAATCGATTCCTGATTGGTTGGTTCGTTGCAGCATTTGAAGCTGCTGTCCTTCAAAAATTCGTTTCTCACCTTCTAAGAAATGCTGTGCGCCCGTGTTGGTGAGTTGTCCATTGATTCCTGAAAGGATTCTCAAGTCAACAGTTCCTTTCAGTACCTCCATGGAGATGTCAGAAGCGATGGTGTGCAAGTCAGCCTTCGAAACAAATCGTTTAAAACGGAATCTGATGGCGTAGCCCTCATGCTCCCAGTCAAAACTACGGATCACTTCACCATTTTTGAGGTTTAGTGTCCGCTGGTAGTTCAAGCAGGTACCATTTTCCAAACTAAACCGCTTATTGTTAACGAAGAGCTCCACTGCCGATACATCAGCCGCATTGGGAAGCTCGGTTACCTCACGCTCGTCTGCTTTGTTGAAAGTTCCTGCGACAAAGGTGTTTCGAACCTGACCTATGTACGTTTCCTCGGTAGCATGCCGTGTACCAAGATATCCATTTCCTTGGCAAAAAATGGCCTCGCATTTTCCCTGAAACTGAGGGTCAAACTCCGTTTCGGTAACGATCCAGTTCTCAAGATCGCCCGTTCCACTATCGTATTTCATGTATTTATGCTAAACGTTTTCCAGTATGGCTGTCAAAAAAGTAGAGTCTGGCTACATCAAAGCCAATGTTGATTTTTTGGTGGTTTTCGTATACGAGCCCGGAGCTACTGCGCATCACGAACTCATGTTCCCCCCGATGGAAGTAGATGAATGTCTCTGCGCCAATAGGTTCGGTAACATCGATTTCGATTTCGTTCTTTTCGGTGAGTTGTGCTTTGTCCTCGTAATCGTGGTCGTAGATGCTTTCGGGACGGAATCCCAGTGTAATTTCTTTGTCAAGAAACTGAGCAGTCTTTTCCTCGATGTTCTCCGGGATGGAGAACTTGAATCCGGTTCCTTCAAAGTACTGTCGACCTGATTTGGTGATCTTGCCGGAAGCAAAGTTCATGGATGGACTCCCGATGAAGCTGCCCACAAACTGATTGGATGGATCGTTGTACAACGTCATGGGTTTATCGGCTTGCTGAACGTCACCACTTTTTAGTACAACGATCTTATTTCCCATGGTCATGGCCTCAATTTGGTCATGTGTTACGTAGACCATGGTAGCGTCCAGTCTTTTGTGCAGCCGTTTAATTTCCGTACGCATCTGCACCCTCAACTTCGCATCCAAGTTCGAGAGGGGTTCGTCAAACAAGAACACTTTGGGTTTTCGGACAATGGCACGCCCAATCGCCACCCGCTGGCGTTGTCCACCGGACATTGCCTTGGGTCGTCGCTTGAGTAACTCCGTGAGGCCCAGGATCTCTGCTGCTTCTTCCACGCGCTGTTTGATCTCATCCTTCGGAAGTTTGCTCAGCTTCAGCCCAAAGGCCATATTGTCAAAAACAGTCATGTGCGGGTAGAGTGCGTAATTTTGAAAGACCATCGCAATCCCTCGGTCTTTGGGTGAGAGCTCATTGACCCTCTCCCCATCGATCAATAGGTCCCCATCGCTTATTTCTTCCAATCCGGCAATCATGCGAAGCATCGTGGATTTACCACAGCCGGAAGGCCCAACAAGCACAGCAAACTCTTTGTCTTCAATGACCACATTGGCGTCCTGGATGACCGTAACATCATTGTCATAGGTTTTACGAATGTTCTTAAGTTCTACTCTAGCCATTTGTTATTCTTTTAGTCCCGAACTTGCCACCCCTTCCACGAAGTACCGCTGGAAGATTAGGAAGATGATAAGTGTAGGGAGAGATATCAAGATTGTTCCAGACATTAGCAGGGGCCAATTGACCTGAAACTCGTTTTTCAAAAAGTTCATTCCCACCGGCAATGTGAACATGTCAGAAGTGGTCGTCACGATGACCGTCCACATAAATTCGTTCCAAGCCCCCTGGAAAGTATAGATCGCTACCGCTGCCAGGGCAGGTTTGGAAATAGGTAAGAATATCTGCCAAAAGATTCTGAAGTAGCTGCATCCGTCAATTAACGCTGCCTCCTCCAGATCCTTTGGAATGGTCTCAAAGAATTGCTTCATCAAGAAGATGTTTACTACAGTAACCAGTCCGGGCAGCATAATACCCGAGTAGGTATTAATCAAGTTCAATTCATTTAGTACAATAAATTTGGGCACCAAAAGAATAATGCCGGGGATCATCAAGCTGGCCATGAAAATGGAGAAGATCACATTTCTGCCAGGGAACCTTAACCTTGCAAATGCGAACCCTGCCAGTGATGCAAAAAATACGTTGGTTAGCGTTTGTACAACGGTTACGATCATGGTATTAGTTAGCCATCTGGCGAAAGGGAGATCTTGCCAAACATGGACGTAGTTGTCCACGGTCCATTTTTCTGGTAGTAATTTGATAGGCCACTGGAAAACATCCTGGTCTGCGTTAAAACTGATCGACAGGGAGAAAAGGAAAGGCCCCATGTAAACGACTGTCATGAAAATCAATAGCAGCCAAAACAATATCCTATGTAGTTTGATCTTTTTCATGTGCTATTAATAGGGGTCAGGTGGTAGGTACTTCTTTTGGACGACTGTCACCACGTAGATGATGATGGCAAGCACAACTGCAGATGCTGCTCCATATCCCAACCGGAAATATTTGAAGGAATTGAGATAGACAAAGAAGCTCATGGTGGTGGTACTATTCACAGGACCTCCTTGTGACATGATGAATACCTGATCGAAGACTTGAAAGCACCCAATCAGACCCAGCACTACAACAAAGTAGGTCACAGGTCGCACCATGGGCACAGTGATTTTCCAGAACTGCGTCCAGGTCGAAGCACCGTCAATTTTTGCAGCTTCGTAGACGGATTTCGGAATGTTTTGCAGTCCCGCAAGGAAGGTGATCATAAAATACCCGGAAGTGGACCAGATATTCAGTGCCATGATCGAGAACAATGCAGTCTTGGTGTTGGTGAGCCAATCTGTTCCTTCCACATTAATTTGTGCCAATAGGTAGTTCAGAAGGCCTGGCTTACTATAAATCCAGATGAAAATGGTTGATGTTACCACGGAAGCTGTGACAGCAGGAATGTAAAATGCCGTTCTGAAAAACGCTCTGCCCGGCAACTTTTGATTCATAATGAAAGCCAGGAATAGGGACAAGATGGTTTGGACAGGTACCACGCCTAATGCGTAGATGATGGTATTCTTGATTGCGATAAGGAACACTTCATCCTGGAATAGTTCGACGTAGTTGCCTAAACCAATAAATGGCTTATCAGGAATAAGCAAGTTCCAGTCGTACAAGCTGATCATGAAGGCAAATACCATAGGGAAAATGGTAAAGATTCCAAAGATCACTAAGGGAAATGCCAGGAATAAATAGCCTGTCTTTGCTTGTGCCCATTTTTTGGATTGCTTCCTCATTTCAGGGCGTACTTTTCAATTCGTAATTTGATGTCTTCCATGGCTTGACGAGGTTCCTTACCAGTGAAGAATACGGCTTGCATCGCTACGACCATTTCCTCAAAACCTCGCTCACTGTATTCAACTTGAAACGTACGTGCAAACTCAGCGCTGTTCATGAATACGCCGTATACCGGATCTTCGTAAAAACCATTCTGGATGGCAACACTTTTTCTAGAAGGCAAAGCCAGTCCTTGGCTTGTCCAGATGCGCATACCTTCTTTTCCAGTTAAATAGTTTAGCATTTCCCAAGCGTCAGATTTATACACCGACTGCTTAGGCATAGCGAACGCTGTGGTAAATGCGATGGTCGCTTTTTGCTTTCCGGCCGGTAGTTCCGCTACCGCCCAATCCAGATCGGGGTAGCTGCCTTTTATGAAAGGAATCAGCCAACCTCCCGATAGGCACATCGCTGCCATTTCACGTCCAAAAGTATCTCCGTTCCAGCCTTGGCCAACATCTGTAGGGATCGTTGCTATCCCATCCTTGTAAAGTCCGTGGTAAAACTCAAGTGCTTCCACAAAAGGCTCATCCGTAATGCCTAACGAACCGTCTGCATTCTGAAAATTTCCTCCATTCTGGAATACGAATGGCATGAGCATTTCGGTAGAGGGCTCCAGTACCAGGCCGTATTGATCTGTGCTCCCATCTCCGTCCAGATCTTTGGTTAGTATTTCAGCGTAGTTTCTCAGTTCTGCCCAATTCTTAGGAAGCGAATCCAGCCCGGCTTCTCTAAACATCTTTTTGTTGTAAAAGAGAACATAAGGTGCAAAATCCTTGGGTAAGCCGTACTGCTTGCCATCGCGTTGAAAGGCGGAAAGGAGATTGGGATAAAAATCATCAGGGTCCAAAGCCGTTTCACTGGATATGTAGTCATCTAGTGGTTCAAGGATTTTAAAGCTCATGTAGGAAGGCGCCAGATAACCTTTCATGAAGAAGAGATCGGGCGCAGTATTGGTCCCCAGCATTAGTTGGAGTTTTTCAGCATAATTACCAGGAATTGGCTCGAAATCGAAGGTGACATCTGGGCTCTTAGCCCGAAAGGAATCAAGCGTTGCGTTAAACATACGTGTCTCCTCCGGACTGCTCACCCATGAAGAAATCCTCATTTGCTCTTGCTTCTTAGCACAGCCAATGGTTGCCAAAAGAGCAATGAGGATGTACAGAGGATTTAACTTTTTCGCTTCAAGCATGTGTACAAAAGTGCAAGGCGTTTGCAAGACTTTTTTTATCGATAATGATTAATAGTTGATCAATTTTTGCAGAAATTATTATTATTTGCTTTTAAGTAGTTAAAATAAACTAATACAATGCCATGAAACCTTCCTTTCAACACCTGGGGTTTGAGCAGGTAGAAGGCTCCTTTCTGTGCTATGAAGTAAAATCGCCGAAGTTTGGATTTCATTGGCACTATCATCCGGAGGTGGAGATATCCTTTGTGAAAAATGGGTACGGGACACGATTGGTGGGGGACCAGGTGGAGGAATTTGAGGTTGATGATCTATTGATGCTTGGCTCGGATCTTCCGCATACGCTCATATCCGATGACTCATTTAATCAAGTGGAGCAGGATATGGAAGTAGTAGTGATTCAGTTTGATCCCGCAATTTTCTTATCCCGGTCGTTGGAGATTGAAGAGCTGATTAATGTAGGAAATCTGATCAATGCGTCACGTCGAGGGTTAAGTTTCCAAGTTGTTACGGACGAGCTGAGAGCACTCATGACGAGGATTCCAAGTCTGCAAGGGTTCAACCGATATGTGGCGCTACTGCAAATATTGAATGAGTTAAGTCAAACAAGTTATCGATACCTCGCTTCCGAATACTATTCACCGACAAAAAGCGGCGATACGGAGATTCGAATCGGCAAAGTCTGTTCTTACATTCATGACCATTTTAAGGATGATATTAAAATCCGGACTTTGGCAGAAATCACGAATATGAACGAAGCTGCTTTTTGTCGCTTCTTCAAGAAGATGACAGGAAAGACAGCCGTCAACTACATCAATGACCTACGAATTGGGCGTGCCTGCTTTCTTCTGCAAACAAAGACCCACGCTGTGGGAGAGGTCGCTTATCAGTCAGGATTTAATAGCATTCCTCATTTCAACCGATATTTCCAGAAGGTAAAAGGATGTACGCCTACCGTCTTTCGAAAGAACTATACAGCAGATCTGAGCTGATAGCAAGACGATTGGAAGTGTCTTTTACGGCTAAATCGAGGTTGCCATAGCCACCTCCGTAGCACGGATCAAAGCGTTGGAGGTTTCATCTGCATGTAAATGTGCTTCCCATTTCTCTGGCCCAACGTAATCACTGATTACCAATAATGCTCCCACCTGAACCTTTCTAAAGGTACCTACTGAAAACAAGGAGGCCACCTCCATCTCAACCGCAACCACCCCTTCTTTGGCGTATTGCGCGACTTCGTCTTTTGTTTCACGATACATGCTATCTATGGTCCAGCTCGTGCCCAGAATGTACTTGACTTGCGCCTTGTTTAACTGGCTGACAAGTCTCTCCATGGTGTGGCTTGACGCATACGCAAATTTGGAAGGGATTAGGTAATGATGGGAGAGTCCTTCGTCTCGAATGGATTTTTCACATAGTACAATGGTTCCGGCAGGATGGTTGGGTTGAAGACCACCAGCGTGCCCGACAATTATAAATTTTGTTACACCTGTTGCAATCAGGATTTCCATGATATGACTTGCCGCAGGACCTCCAATTCCAAAGTTTCCTACTAACCCGACTTTCTTAGCTGTCTCGCTGAAATAGACGATCTCTCCAGTCCAGAACTTCGCGTGTTGCACATCAGCCCTTGTCTTGAAGTGCTCGATCAAAGATGATTCAAAACAAAGGATGATGGTCTCAGGCGCGCTAAAATCTTCATAGCCTGCCTTTTCTGCCGCAAAATGATCCTGAGGTGTCAGGATCACCTCTTGTGCTAGTCGCTTAGGGTACTGAGGAAATGACATGAAACAACTTTACTGTTATCCTAGCTAACGAAAGCGCCATCCAATTCGGATAGGCTATCGCTTCCGTTAGAAGCCTTCGGCATAATTGTCCCCTCTTGTACGATCTGCTCCGCCTTCCAGTGTTCCATCCTCACGAATCAAAATGCAGTCCATCCTACCAAGGGCCTTTCTCCTTCTGATTATGTGCCCAAGGCTTTCCAATTCTTCAACGGTGCCGTCAGGAGTCCAGCGCTCTTCGAAGATCACGATGTCCGGTAACCACTGGCTATGTGTTCTGGTCGCATTCACTGCATCTTGCATGCCCATATTATGATCAATAACATTCATGATTACTTGAAAGACACCTGTAATGATTGTTGAACCACCAGGTGTTCCTAAAACCATTTTCAATGATCCATCTTTTTCGACGATCGTTGGGGTCATACTGCTGAGCATTCTCTTTTCAGGTTGGATGGCATTGGCTTCACCCCCTACAAGCCCAAACTGATTGGGTTCTCCGGGTTTGGAGCTGAAATCATCCATTTCATTGTTTAAAAAGAAACCTGCGCCTTTGACATATACTTTACAGCCAAAGAAGGAATTTAACGTGGTCGTAAGTGAAACTGCATTGCCTTCGGGGTCTACAATGGAGAAGTGGGTAGTCTCTACGCTTTCGATTATTTCTACTTCACCTTCTTTGATCTCCTGCGAATCTGTTTTTTTGTTTTTTTGGATATCAGCAAATCTTTTTTCGTTGTATCCTGGATCCAGTAACATATCAACCGGAACATCAAAATAGTCTGGATCACCCAGATGGGTTGCTCTGTCGGCATATACCCTTCTTTCTAATTCCGTAAGCACATGCAATGATTTAGCTGAATTATGGCCCATTTTGGTTAGGTTGTATTGCTCAGCACCTTGAAGCAATTGTAAAATGGCTACACCTCCACTTGATGGAGGAGGCATGGAAATGACTTTGTGACCACGGTACATTCCAACTACAGGATCTCGCCATTTGGCTTCGTACTTTTCCAAATCCTCAGTGGTAATTAGCCCGCCACCTCTTTGCATCTCTTTGACGATTTGATCCGCCACAATACCACCATAAAAACCTTCCCTGCCGAAATCTTTAATTTGACTCAATGTTGCTGCCAGCTCTGTAAATTTTAGCGTATCACCCTCTTGCCAGGGCCCTTCTTGGACAAGAAAAAAATCTTCACCATTGATCTGAATGAAGTCATCACGTTTATCATTGAATTCTTCCGCTTGGTTTGCGGTAATGGGAAAACCATAATAGGCCAACTCGATGGAAGGCTGCATCAGACTACGCATGGGTTGTGATCCAAATTTTTCGTGCAGTCTTAGGATTCCATCCACGGATCCAGGGACACCCGCAGCTTTGTGGCCGATGGTACTTTTGCCATCAACAACATTGCCTGCTTCATCCAGATACATGTTGCGATCAGCACTCATGGGTGCTTTTTCGCGAAAATCCAACGAACCCACTTCTCCATCATTGGTACGGTAAAGAGCAAAACCACCACCGCCGATGTTTCCTGCTCTTGGAAACACGACCGCCAGGGCAAATTTTACGGCAAGTGCAGCATCAAATGCATTTCCCCCATTTCGAAGGACCTGCACGCCCACTTGGGTTGCGAGTGGATGGGCCGAGGAGACCATGGCTTCTGCACCAATTGGTCCTGTTTGAGATGGAATGGGTTCATACGGCGAAGTTGCTGTAGGCGTCTCACAAGCCATTGCTAAAGCCAATAGTAGGCTTAGGGATAGAATTCTCTTCATGTTTCTTTTAGGTTTGAGGCATCTAATCTACTAAAGGTCTAACAACCGGATTTCGAAAATGTAAAAGCACGTAGTTTGGTGTAGGTGATAACACTATCATAATCAGCGGGAAATACCCTTAATTTTAAATGGAAACTTGTAGAATTCTTTGTTGTTACGGGTCGAATGCTTAAATTCATGACCGAATCAGAAAAAGCGAATTTCAACCTTATCTACAACCAGCACCTGTCTACATGAAAGAAAGTATCATTACTCCAATGGCTTTGGAAATACCAAAAGGATATAGAAAGTACAAAATCAAAGGCATAGATAAAGAGATCATTGCCAAAAAGGGAGGACCAACAGCTAAGCAGATCAAGACCAAAGCGTCTTACAAAGAGTTAAGAAAAAATCAAAAAGAATTCGGTGTAGCCTCCATGATGGCTAAAACATTGAGACAATCACTCTCTTCAGGAATGTCGGAAATTTGCGAAACCTATGTCTCAGGTAAATTGACGGCACAATTTCGGAATCTAGCGAAGCTGGAAGCAGGAGAGACAGGCACAAGACCACTTTTTTTAAGTAAGCATGGGCACTTATTAAATGGATTTGATTTCAATACAAATGCACCTTATGAAGAAATATTCGGTGCGAAGTACTTTGTCAAACCTGGTTCGCAACGTGGGCAAGTAATTTTGCACTTTCCTGCCTTTATCCCACAGAAAACATTCAAAAATCCCAAGAGCGCCACAAACTTTAAAATCACGGCACGGTTGATCGCACTCTCTGATTACCAGTTCGATCATCAGAGTCAGAGCTATGAGCCACTAAACAAGGACTTGCATGGTAAGTACGGTACTTACGAGAGTGCAATGCTTCCGCTGCTCAAGATTCCTACTGAACCAATGACGGGGATGGTGTCTATTGACAATAGAATTATTCCTGATGGTACAGGTTTGTTTTTGATCATGGCACTCAGCTTTTATAACTACAGCGATGGCAAGTTTGAGCATTTGAGTAAGGCCAGTAGCATGCAAATTCAGCGTGTGCTCTAAACTTTACCACATTTCAGGCGTATGGTAGTAAACTGACCATGCGCATTTTTTTTCTTTCATTCTTATTTTTATCCACTGTTTCGGCCTCGGCACAGGAGTATTACGAAAAAGCACGAAATAGCTTTAACCAAAATCGCCTAGACTCTGCCAGGTTCTACATCAATCGACAACTTGCCGAAAAACCCCAGACGGATGACTATTTCCTGAGTGCACTGATACACGAGGCACATAACGCCCCTTTAAGAGCACTTGCCGATTATGAGGCCGTCATACAACGTGATCCAGGTAATGTAGAGGCACATTTTCAAAAAGGGTTGATCTATTACCATTCTGGAAGCTTTTCTAAAGCATTGGAGGATTTTACGTTCACGATAAACAATATTGACGGAAGCCAAACAAGAGCCATCTATTTTGGCATTGATCCCTATGGAGCTAAAGGCACATTCGTGACCACGCTACAGTCCATGAAAAGTAAGGTCTATCAATATCGGGGGATGACCTACCAAAGTACGCATGATTGGGAGGCAGCTCTTCGTGACTTCAACACCTCGCTCGCCTATGATTCAGTTGCCGAAGTATTTATCAATAGATCCCAATTGTTTAGCAAGAAAGGGGAAGATGAGCTAGCAATCCAGGATTTAACGTATGCGCTCGCACTTGAGCCGGACAACTACCTTGCCTGGTATAACCTTGCGCTACTGGATGAGACTGCTAGACTGCCGAAAGAGCTCGCGGAGGATCAAGCTTTTTCTCCGATTTTGAATTTGATGGCAGCGAATGCCTATGAAAGTCGGGACTATGCTCTTTGCAAGGCGTATTATACAAAGTCGTTACAAAATGATCCCCGCGATGATCTTGCATTGGTGGGTCGAGGTAAAGCGCATTTAAGGCTGCAGGCGTATCAGCTTGGTCGTGCCGACTTTATTAAAGCACTGCAAATAAATCCCCAACGTACAGAAGCATTTTATTTGATTGGGAATTCATTTTTCTATGAACAAGCATTCGACCAGGCTGTGGGATTCTACGAACAGTATCTGTCCATGGATCCGTCCTATAGCAGTGTTTGGTACAATGCGGCAATGTCCTATTTAAGTACTGACAACAATCGAAAGGGTTGTGATTGCTTAAAAAGAGCAGCTGAACTGGGCATGGAGCAGGCGAATCAAATGCTGGACGAACATTGTGATAGTCAATAGCCCATTTTCTTCGTAAATTTGTTGTTATGACAAGCAACAAGCTCCCAAAAATTGATATGCACACGCATATTCTACCTCACAATATTCCAAATTTCGCCGAGAAATTTGGGTATGGTGACTTCATCCACTTGTTGCATCACAAGCCCGATGCCGCAAGGATGATGAAAGGGGATAAGTTTTTTCGAGAGATCCAATCCAATTGTTGGGATGCAGAACTTCGGATCAAGGATTATGAACAGTACGATACAAAGGTTCAGGTCATTTGTACCATACCAGTGATGTTCAGCTACTGGGCAGATGCACACGACTGTCTTGACTTGTCCATGTATCTAAATGATCACATTGGTGAAGTGGTCGAGGAGCATCCTGAGCACTACATCGGACTAGGTACCGTACCGATGCAAGATCCTGACCTCGCCATCAAGGAATTGGAGCGTTTAAAAAAAATGGGAATTCCCGGTGTGCAGATAGGTTCCAACATCAACAATCACAACCTGAGTAAACCAAGGTTCTTTGAATTCTTTGAAGCTTGTGAGAGTCTGAATATGGCGGTGTTGGTACATCCTTGGGAGATGATGGGGAAAGAGTACATGGACAAGTATTGGTTGCCCTGGTTGGTGGGCATGCCGGCGGAGACAGCCAGAGCTGCGGCTTCCATGATTTTTGGAGGCGTGTTTGAACGATATCCAAAACTTAGGGTCTGTTTTGCGCACGCCGGAGGTTCATTGCTTGCGACCATCGGTCGTTTGGAGCATGGGTTCAACTGCAGACCTGATTTGGTGGCGGTTCACAACGATGTCAACCCCAGAGATTACCTTGGAAGGTTTTGGGTTGATTGCATTACGCACGATCCAATGTTCTTGAAGTATGTCATCGACCTCATCGGCTCTGATAAAATTTGTTTGGGCTCGGATTATCCGTTTCCACTTGGAGATCTTGAGATTGGTAAATTCATTACAGAAATGGACCTACCGCAAGAAGATGTTGACAATATCTTCTATCATTCTACCATGAATTGGCTTGGGCTTGGCGAACAAAAAGGCGCTTCTATACTGGACTACCTTACTGAAGGCAAAGGCTAGCTTTTGTTTTTCTCTAGGTAATCCTTCAGCGAAGTCATTGCCATATTTCGTATTTTGTTTTTGATAAGGGGAGTCCATCCCAGCAATGCACCACTGGTTCCCAAGGCCATACGACTCCATTTCCAAAGGTCGAAGAGATCCGTATGTCGAATGATGAGCCCATCTTTAAACTCCATCGTAGCGTGAATAATGTTATGAACTTCTCTTTTCGTCTTGGAGAATAGATAGGTGGCTTCCCAAGTACACTGCGCCATTTCCGCATCACCGGCCAACGAATGGTATTCAATTGCGAGGTTGCCATTGGATCGCTCAATCAGCATTCGCCACATACCTTGGGCTTCTTTCTGATTGAGATTCTTAAAAACAGGGTCATTGAAGGTTGCATCTTGGTGATAAAGCTCTGCCATCTTCGATGCATCATGCGTTTTAAAAGCATCGTAGAACTTTTGCATCGTTTCTTTACTCATAGGTATTCATTTAAAAGTACCTCTTTTACTTTCGGTAAACCTGTACTGGCAGGCTCCTCGAAGAAGTACATGTTTCCAGTTTGTGCTACGTCAGGTATTTTAGGATCGATGATAAATTTTGCTGACTCAGCGGGCGCGAAATCCAACAGGCTAGCAGCCGGATATACGACAAGCGAAGTACCTGCAACAATAAATATATCTGCCTGGCTTGCAATGGCCATGGCTGGCTCCATCATGGGGACCGCCTCTCCAAACCAGACAATGTGCGGTCGAAGTTGAGAACCCTTCTCACAGGTGTCGCCTTCTTTAAGCTCCCAGGAAGGTAAATCGTACACAAGCGACGAATCGACTGTGCTTCTTGCCTTCGAGATTTCGCCATGCAAGTGCAACACATTGGTACTGCCGGCCCTCTCGTGCAAGGCATCAATATTTTGGGTGATTATAGCTACTTCGAAGTGTGTCTCTAGTGCTGCGAGTGCGAGATGACCTGGATTGGGCTCAGCTTCATAAGCTTGCTTTCTTCGCTGATTGTAGAATTCCAGTACCAGTTGAGGGTTGGCTGCCCACGCCTGAGGTGTTGCTACTTCGGTGACCTCATAACCTTCCCAAAGGCCTCCAGAATCTCTGAACGTTTTGAGGCCACTCTCAGCACTTATACCAGCCCCTGTTAAGACAACGATCTTCTTCATGCTATTCAAAGATAGAAACTTAAGCTAGAATTTATCTCGACTAACTTGTTGAGATGGTTGTACCTTACCTCTTGATCGATCAGCGGAATCGAGCTGGTTGGGATTACTTCATAACAACACTAAAAAACAATTAAAATGAAAAGACAATTACTTATGCTTTCAGCTGCAAGCTTACTAGCAATCACAGGCTTATTTGCCCAAACGGAGGAAGGCAAGCTACTGGTGGGTGCTGCAACAGATCTGAACTTTGGTGTCACAAGCTTTGATGGTATCGATGACAACACCACCGCATTCAGTATTGGTGGGCGAGTGGGATTTTTTGTTATCGATAATCTGGCGATTGGTGGGAACATCGGTTTTTCTTCGACTTCACGGGGAGACTTGTCGTCTAACACATTTTCTATAGGGCCAGGGGTCAGATACTACGTTAATGGTACCTTTTTTCTGGGCGGTCTCTTTTCGTACGGAAGAAGTAGTTCGGACAATGGTGAAACCGAATCGAGTATCGATTTCACTACATTAGGTTTTGAGGCGGGCTATCCGATATGGATTGTGGAGACCGTAGCTATTGAACCTGCACTTATCTACAGCAGAAACATGGGTAGTGATATTGTCAACGCTAATTCCTTTGGACTGAATGTAGGCTTCAGTCTGTATTTCTAAATCACAAAGGCACGTAAACGATTTTTTTTGTCTCAAAGAATTCTTCTTCAAAGAACTCTTTGAGACTAGTCTCGGCATACGGCCTTCCATATTCTTTCAGTTCTTCTGCCAAATCGCCACCTTTGAGTAGTAGTAGTCCGTTCCCAATTGAATGCAGACTTTCAGTCTTGATCTTTTGGTTGGACCACATGGACAGTTGCTTGGTTTTTGCCACAGCACGGGATACGATGAAGTCAAACTGACCTTTCACTTTCTCCGCACGCTGATGCGCAGCAGTTAGGTTCTTCAGTTGCAGTGCTTCTGCCACCGCGTTGACGACACTAATTTTCTTGTTGATTGAATCCACCAAATGGAACTGGGCTTCGGGAAATAAGATTGCTAATGGGACTCCGGGAAATCCACCACCTGTACCCAGGTCTAAAATATGCGATCCTGGAAGGAATTGAATGAATTTAGCAATGGCTAAACTGTGAAGTACGTGCCGCTCGTACAGTTGATCAATGTCCTTCCGGCTAACTACGTTGATCTTTGCATTCCACTCCAGATAGAGCGGGTAGAGTTGATCAATCTGCCCTTTCTGGACATCCGTTAGGTCTGGAAAGTAACTATGAACGATACTGGCGTCCAACTTAGATGTGCGACTTTTTGTCTTTCACCAACTCGTACATCAATTCACGGGCTCGATGAAGTTGGGCTTTTACAGTACCGAGCGGAGCTTCCAATTCTTTCGCAATTTCTTCATAAGAAAGCTCATCAAAGTACCGCAGCTTTACCAGCCGTTGATACTTTGCCGGCAGCTTGTCCACGAACATTCGAACAAGCTCAATCTTTTGATCTTTGATAGCCTCCTGATCCGGTGTCAGGTTTTTGTCTTGCACATCAATATTCACCGCATCTCCGCTATCGTCGGTAAATGAACTGTTCAGACTGAAGGTATCTAGTTTTTTCTTACGGATAAAGTCGATGGCGTTGTTGGTGGCGATTCTAAACAGCCAGGTACTGAATGTATAGTCTTTCTTAAATCGTGCAAGATTCCTAAACGCTTTGGCGAAGGCTTCAATGGTAAGATCCTCAGCATCATCCACGTTTCGAACCATTTTCAAGATCATATGATAGACTGGTTTTTTGTACCTGTCCATCAACTCGGCGTAGGCGCCTTGATCTTTCCCCTCAACGGCCAGATCAATAAGTTTGAAATCACGTAATGCTTTATCGGAAAACTGCCTGTTTAGTTCTTCCATTCAATGTCCTTTATGAGTTTTGACCCTATGCTAATGATCGGAATCATGAAAGCATATAAGGTGTCAACGATTGGAAACAGGATATAGTTGAATCCAGATCCAATTTTGCTTGCAACAAATCTATAACTCACGAATTTAATAAATAGGTAAAAAAGGATGATCGGTAGCAAAAAAGTGTTTCCAAGGTTTGCTGCGATCAGCAGATACACAAGCAAGTGAAGAAGATGATAGATAGATAGCAAAAACGTATCCAACCGCGTATAGTGGAACCCTGCGGACAGGTGACGGAATTTTTGGTTCATATAGTCCCTAAAGCGATTCGCTGGCTTCGTATGGACCAAAGAAGTCAATCCAATAGCCAACGAAATTCCTGTTCTTCTGGATTTTTGAACGAAAAGATCGTCATCACCGCCTTGAATTTCTTTGATGGATTCGTAGCCTTTGGAATACGCAAAGTAGGATTTGCGAATAGCCATATTCCGCCCCACAGCCATATAGGGCCTTTTTAGCATGGCAAAGGCGCTGTATAGGTAGAATGTCATGAATCCCTCAAAACGGACTAGATGACTTAGGAAAGATCCATTTTCCGTGTAGGGCGAAATACCAACGATGATGTTTGTGCCTTGATCCATTTCTTTTGACAGGGAATTCAACCATAGATCTGAATTTGGGATACAGTCAGCATCGGTAAACACCAGCCAATCTCCTTTGCTTGACTGAATGGCCGTGTTCAAGGCATGTTTTTTGGAGTTCCAACCGGTCGGGACTTTCTGGATATCAATCCACTTGAGCGAGGGTTCGGAAAAGGTAGATAGAAATTCAACACTTTCGTCGCTACAACGGTCGAGCCCGATGATGATTTCAAATTCGGGATACCGTTGCTTTAGCAATTTTGGGATCAAAAATCGCAGGTTTTCTGCTTCATTTCGGGCGGCAACAATGATGGAAACGGTTGGTTGTTCAGGCTTTGACTTACTTCTCCACGTAGTAATGGCAATCGTAAAGCCAATGGTAACGAGCAGATGAATTACCACGAAGGAGATGAGTAGTATTAGCATGCCTGATTGCTAGCTTAAGCTGATATTAAAAGTATTTTTGCGCTCCATGCAATTCGATTTACTTCACAAGGATAGCAAATCCAGCGCACGTGCAGGGCTGCTCAAAACGGATCACGGAGAGATAGCTACTCCTATTTTCATGCCCGTAGGTACAGCGGGTACCGTAAAAGCGGTTCATCAACGTGAACTCGAAGAGGACATAGTGGCTCAGATCATTCTTGGCAATACGTACCATTTGTACATGCGTCCTGGACTGGAAATCATTGAAAAAGCTGGTGGTATCCATCAATTTAATGGATGGAATAGACCTATTCTGACCGATAGTGGTGGCTACCAAGTGTATTCGCTGGCTGAGAATAGAAAAATTGTGGAGGAGGGCGTGCACTTTCAGTCGCACAAGGATGGGTCCAGGCATTTTTTTACACCGGAATCCATCATGGATATTCAGCGGACAATAGGTGCAGACATTATTATGGCGTTTGACGAGTGCACCCCGTATCCTTGCGAATACGATTATGCCGAGAAGTCCATGCACATGACGCATCGATGGTTGGATCGATGCATCCAACAGTTTGATAAAACGGAGGGGAGATACGGCTATACGCAAACCTTGTTTCCCATTGTTCAGGGAAGCGTTTACAAAGACCTACGTACCCAGTCGGCTGAGTACATTGCCGGAACGAACAGAGCGGGCAATGCCATTGGTGGATTATCTGTGGGCGAACCCGCTGAGGATATGTATGCAATGACTGCGCACGTGTGCACGATCTTACCTGGGGACAAACCTCGATACTTGATGGGTGTGGGTACCCCCGCCAATATTTTGGAGTGCATTGCTTTGGGGGTAGACATGTTTGATTGCGTGATGCCCACTCGAAACGCCCGAAATGGGATGCTTTTTACCACCCAAGGAATCATCAACATTCGGAATGAAAAATGGAAAGAAGATTTTTCCGCAATTGATCCAGGGCTAGATCGGTATGCAAGCAACTTCTATTCGAAGGCGTATTTGCGTCATTTGATTACCAGCAATGAGATTCTTGGCGCGCAAATTGCAAGCATTCAAAATCTAAGTTTCTACCTGTGGTTGGTCAATGAGGCGCGAAAACAAATCATAGATGATAACTTCGCAAGCTGGAAGGCTAGTGTGGTTAAGACAGTCTCTCAGCGGCTTTGATTACATGAAAAAGTTAGATTGGTACATTCTTAAAAAACTCCTGGTCACCTTTGTGTTCGTGGTGGGCATGTTGGAGTTGATTATCTGTGTCATCGACTTTACGGAAAAAAACGATGACTTCATCAAGAATGAAGTTTCCGGTGCCCAGATCAGGGATTACTACCTGAGTTTCATTCCTTACATTGCCTCCTTACTTACACCGATCACCGTGTTTATTACCACGGTCTTGGTAACTGCTCGCATGGCTGCTAAGACGGAAATCATTGCCATTCTTGCCTCTGGAATCAGTTTTAAGCGGATGATGTTTCCATATCTAGTCGGTGCCCTGATCATTGGAGCGGCAAGTTTTTACCTCAATAGCTACATCATTCCCGATGCGAATAAGTTTCGCATACAGTTTGAGCTGGAAAACTTAGAAGACCCATTTTACAACACAGACAAGCATATTCATTTTAAGATAAGTGAAGCTGGCTATGTATACCTCTATCGCTATGACAATAGGCGAGATGTGGGGAATACCGTCACGCTGGAGCGTTTTGATGATACCGAGCTGGTAGAGAAGATTTCAGCACGCCAGTTGATCTGGGTAGATTCGACAGCACAATGGCAGCTCAAACGTTGGCAGAAGCGCTCCTTGACGGATGTGAACGAGATCATCGAAGAGGGTTCTGAATTGGATACCTTGCTCAATTTGAGACCTGCTGATTTTGGAAATAAGGACAGGCATTGGGAAACCATGACAATGGGTGAGCTTAGCGATTACATTCAACTTCAAAAGTCCAGAGGTGCAGACGACGTTCCACTTTATCAGATTGAGAAGTACATTCGATACATGCAACCGTTTACTGTTGTGATTCTTATGGCGATTGGACTGATTGTTTCGGCACGAAAATCCAGAAGGGGTACGGGATTTCAAATTGCGCTGGGGTTTCTCATTGCGTTCATGTTTATCATCGCTTTTATTTTGGCCAAGTCCATAGCTGAAGCGGGCAGCATGAATACCATTCTCGCCATATGGATTCCGAACATCATTTTTTCCGTGGTGTCAGTTTTACTCTACAAGACGGTTCCTAGGTGAGACAAGAGAATAAAGATTTTTTATTGCTTCATGGCATCGTGATGATCTGGGGGTTTACAGCCATACTTGGCTTGCTGATCGCATTACCCCCGGTAGAGGTCGTTTTCTTTAGGACTTTACTCGCTTCCCTTGGATTATTCCTTTTGCTGAAGCTGCGAAGACGCAGCTTCAAATTGAACTCTCGTAAGGTATTGTGGGTGATATTGGGCACAGGGGTCTTGATTGCGGTTCATTGGATTACCTTCTTTCTTTCTGCTCGGATGTCCAACGCTTCCGTCTGTTTGGCTGGTATGGCTACCTGCTCGTTATGGACCAGTTTACTAGAGCCTTTATCTCAAGGGAGAAAAGTCAAGGGTTTCGAAGTTGTACTCAGCGTAATTGCCTTTGCGGGTATTGGTGTGATCTTCAACGTAGAGTTCGATTATTTGGCAGGTCTTCTTGTAGCTGTTTTCTCAGCTTTTATTTCCGCCATATTTACTGTTATCAACGGGCGTCTTTCCAAGCAATACAATCCCTACGTAATTACGTTCTACGAGATGTCAGGTGCCTGTGTCTCTATTTTGCTTTTTTACCCAATTTATGCAGCTTTTTTCACCGACCGCATTGTTTGGTTCCCATCTCCGATGGATTGGGTTTGGTTGCTTGCACTAGCCTTGATTTGTACCGTTTATGCATACTCTGCATCTGTGGAATTAATGAAGCGTCTTTCGGCTTTCTCCATCAACTTGGTGGTAAACCTTGAGCCTGTTTATGGAATTGTTCTTGCGCTCCTCATTTTTGGTGCTAGCGAAGAAATGAGTGGTGGATTTTATTTAGGTACAGGTTTAATATTAACTTCGGTCCTTCTTTATCCGTTACTCAACCGCAGATACAAGAAAAGGGCGTTAGCCACAGATTTAATCAGATAAAAAATGTTATTGACTACTACGAACTCAGTTGAGGGTAAGACGATCTCTACCTACTATGGAATGGTTACCGGTGAAGCAATCATTGGCGCCAATATATTCAAAGACTTCTTTGCTTCGATTACTGACATTGTTGGTGGACGATCCGGAGCGTACGAGAAGTCCCTAAAAGATGCGAAGAACATTGCGGTCCAGGAGATGGTGGATACTGCCAAAGGGCTAGGCGCTAATGCCGTCATTGCAATTGACCTGGACTATGAAACGGTGGGTAAGGATTCAGGAATGTTGATGGTGAGTGCGAGCGGCACAGCTGTGAAGCTGGATTGATTAGTATTCACTAGCAGCAAACTTTCTTAGGTTCTCCCGATATTTCCTCCCAACAGGAATTTGATATTGATCAACTAGCACTTCTTGAGTTGCTAGTTTTTTAATCTTGTCTGTATTGACAATGAATGACTTATGACATTGAACAAATTGTTCAGGTAGCTTGTCAAGCGTAGCTGATAGGGTGTTGCGTTCCAATGTGATGGATCCTGAAATACAATACCTGACATAGTTTCCATCACTTTCGATATGTGATATCTGCGTTGGGTAAACTAGCAGTTTCTGGTGTCCGTCCTGGATCATGATTTTTGGAACTTCTTCATTGTCTGCTCTAGTTGAATATTTCAAGACTCCGTATATCATGGACGGTACTAAGAAGAAAAAGAAATTCATGAGTAGGTTTCCAAATAGGATCTCGCTTGTTAAATCCATCGAAATGGTGGCCCCTCTGTATGTCGAAATCAAACCATCGAATATTGATTCCAGCAAGGTTACACTTAGCAGAATCTGTAAGATCTTTAAGATGCGTTTTGTATCAAGCTTCCCTAGTTCATTAGCCAGAAGTTTTAGTACGCTGTAAAAAAGGAAGGCATTCAATAGCGTACCATATAAACCAGGAATAAGCATTCCCCAGGTTTCATTCCTGAAAATACCGATGGTTATTTCATTTCCTGGCCAGTTGATTATGATAAGCCCTGCAAGCCAACAAGTCAAATGAATGGACCACTCTACTCGGTTCAGAGAGGGCAGGAATGTTAAGTATCGGTTGCCTTTACCCATCGTTGATCACCATTATCATGTTGTTCATCCCAGTGTGACTTTTCAGAGAAACCCGAATGCCATTTCTTTCGAATGCTCAAACGAATTTCAAAAGTAAAAAGGGAACATATGGAAAAACTTAAGTGGATCATATTTATTCTAGTAGTGGCGCCACTAGATCTTTTCTGTCAGGCTGAAGTTAGAGAGCCACATGGCTTAAATATGAGCATTGAAAATGCTGCGGAATCTGATACAATTATTTCAAGACTAAGGAATCTTTTTCATCAAGAAGCGCTTTATCAACGGCTTAGTGGTGTAGTTCTAGTGGCAAGGGGGGATAGTGTTATTTATGAAGACTGTTTTGGCATCAGTAAGCATCTACGTAGTAGTCCTTATCCAAGGTACAATATTGGTTCACTTACCAAGCAGTTCACAGCTGCCGCCATTTTGAAACTTCAGCAACTAGGTAAACTCTCCCTGTATGACCCGATTAATAAACATCTTGGAAACTGGGCATCTCCTAGATGGAAGAAAGTGACCATCCATCAATTGCTCACTCATACCTCTGGGATTCCAAGTCTCTATCAGACTGATCAGGGTTTGCCTATCTTCTTCCCTGAGGAAGATCCCATTTCTTTGAACGATCTTATTGATCAATTTAGAAATGCAAAGCTGCTATTCAAGGCTGGAGAAGAATTTAGTTATTCAAATTCGGGATACGTGCTTTTGGCCGCAATCATTGAGCAATGCACTGGAGAAACGTATCAGAACTTCATGGAGTCTTTTTGGGAAAGCTACACTTTGAAAAATACATCTCTTTCAGCTTACGGATACGATGCAAAGCCCTTCTATGGTTACAGAAATGATTTATTGACAAGTGCTCCTTCTTATCACTATTCTTGGTCAATTGGAGCCGGAGGTATATTTAGTACCGCCAAAGACTTAAATAAATGGCTTTCCATTATCCAAAGCGACACTTTTTTGACTACAGACCTTCGCCGCAGGTTTCTTGAGAAACACACACGAATTGGGTATGGATATGGTTGGCAGTTTGATAAGGATGGGAGGGTTTCACATGATGGAGGAACCGCTGGCTTTACAAGTTTCTTAGCATTTAATCCGACTAATAATTACCGAGTGATTCTACTGACTAATCGAGGGCATCGCGATATCGACAAGTATGGAATTAGCAGCAATTATGTTCGAAGCCTCGTAAATCGGGCATGGAGTATTTTGGAGCACGAAAATCCTCAGACCCTGCCATCGATATCCCGACTATCTCAAATCGAGCAAGTGTATGAAATCCGACCTGGTTTAAATCTTCGTTTAAAAAGTGAAAATGATACCGCTGTTTGGGTTGGTACAACTGGCTCATTGCCCACACGAATAGTTGCGAACTCTCCTTTGGATGGTTCTACTGAAAATGGAGCAGTTCTCCTAGAAGTAGCAAAGAAGTTATCAGCAAAGAAGTATTGGAGTATGGCAAAATACTGCGATGGTGAAATGAAATTTGTTTGCTACGCTGGCTTAATGGGTATCGGAATGAAAATGATTAGAGGTAGGACGGGTCGTTTGCAATCGATTCATCCGTACGCTGAAGACGAACGCTATGGTTTACTTCGGGCAGTTGGAGACAGACAAATCGCTGATATCATTGTCTATTTCGATGAGTCAGGAAAGATATCTGGACTATTTGAGCATGGCTATTACTCGCTTGATCAGGAAGTACCCATGCTCGCCTATCCTGTTACATCTAACAAATTGTTTATCGATGGACTGCACGAAGGTGAAGAAGACTTGATGCTGACAATAAGTGAAAATGCGATTCAAATCAGCCAAAAGGGAAGAAAAATTCATGGGAAAGCAATTGATCCAGAAAGGCGGTAGCTAAACCAGTTCAAGAAACTTCCATTCTGGATGTTTAAGCGATTTCTCAAATATCCCATATACGGTACTTCCACTTCCGGTCATGGAAGCGTAGATGGCACCAGCTTCATACATCTCTTCCTTGAGTTGAGCGATGGTTGGGTGATGTGGGAAAATAGATTTTTCAAAATCGTTACCTAATAGGTTCTTCCAGGTAGATAATGGTTGTTGAATGATTTTGGAAATTGACATTTCCGCTTCTTTAGGATGGATGCCAGCGTAAGCTTCTTTTGTCGAAACATGGATGTTTGGGTTGTGGACACCCAGGAATTTTCCGGCAAGGTCAAGCTCTATAGGATGAAGTTCTTCACCTCTCCCCATTGCAATCGAGGGTTGATTTTGGATAAAGAAAGGGCAATCACTCCCAAGCTTCAATGCGTAGCTTTCAAGCGTAGAAGTGGTGAGACCTAAATCAAATAGATCGCTGGTCAATTTCAGCGTGAAGGCGCCGTCAGCGGAGCCACCACCAAGACCTGCTCCCATGGGGATTTTCTTAAGGAGGTGAAGTTCAATTGGCGGAATGTCAAAGTCCTCTTTCAGAAGCTGGTAGGCCTTAACGCAAAGATTGCTGTTCGGATCGCCTGGTATGTCTAAGCCATAGCTGTGGAAGGAGAAAGAAGCCGCCTCAATCACCTCAAGACTATCATACCATGGAATTGGATAGAAGCAGCTTTCAATAGCGTGATAGCCATCATCGCGTTTACTCACCACATTGAGTCCGAGATTGATTTTGGCATTCGGGAAGGCGATCATGGAGATTCATCGATAGGAATTAAGGAGATGCCTCATGCTGTTAACGAATCTCCTTAAACTATGCGAATTATTTTGTTAGTTCTTGTATGAGATCGTCTGTAATTCCAGATGTGGAGAATCCTCCGTCATGCATCAGGTTCTGCATCGTCACCATGCGAGTGAGATCTGAAAACATCGTGATACAATAATCTGCGCAACTCTCTGCGTCTGCATTTCCTAATGGAGACATTTTGTCTGCATAGTTAAAAAACACATCAAACCCGGGAACACCTGATCCAGCCGTGGTCATGGTTGGTGACTGAGAAATAGTGTTGACACGCACTTTTTTAGTTCTGCCCATTCGATAGCCATAACTTCTGGCAATGGACTCAAGGAGTGCTTTGGCTTGTGCCATATCAGAATAATCCGGAAATGTTCGTTGTGCGGCAATGTAGGAAAGTCCCAAAATCGAACCCCACTCGTTCATGACATCTTCTTTTTCTGCTACCTGCATCATCTTATGGAAGGAGAGAGCGGAAACATCCAGTGTTTTTTGGAACCAATCATAGTTTAGATCACCATAATCTCGTCCCTTTCTCACATTTGGACTCATGCCAATGGAGTGCAGTACAAAATCGATTTTTCCTCCGAGGGTATCCATTGACTTTCGGTAGAGATTCTCAAGGTCTTCGATTGATGTAGCATCTGCCGGGATGATCTCAGCGTTTGTTTGCTCACCTAACTTTGGCAACTCACCCATTCTTAGGGCGATGGGCGCATTCGTAAGTGTAAAAGTAGCCCCTTGTTCGTGGGCTTTCTCAGCCACTTTCCATGCGATTGAATTTTGGTCCAGAGCTCCTGAAATGATCCCTCGTTTTCCTTTTAATAGATTGTTTGACATGTTAATGTATTTAGATAGGTTCGTTTTGTAATTTATGATAATTGAAGCAACTCTTTGGCACTTTCGATGGCGGATGAGCCTGGGTTTTGACCCCCGATCATTTTGGCAATCTCAGTCACTCGATCTTCGTTTTCAAGCTTTTTAATTTTACTGATGCTGCGTTGCGAGCTATGGTCTTTGAATACAAAGTAGTGTGAATCTCCGCCTGCAGCGAACTGTGGCAAATGACTAATACTGATGACCTGATGGCTTTGTGCCATTTGCTGCATCATCTGAATCATCTGCAAAGCAACCTCTCCCGAAACCCCGGTATCGATCTCATCGAAAATGATGGTAGGTAATGAAGTCTTGTCTGCAATCAGATATTTAATCGCAAAAATCAATCGGGAAAACTCACCACCTGAGGCTACATCTTTGAGTTCCTGGGGTTTGATGCCTTTATTGGCACTGAAGAGCATCTCTACCTTGTCCAATCCTTTCTTGGATGGCTCTTGCTCAAGTACTGCTAAGTCGATGGTGCCGTTCTCAATGCCGATCCGGTGAATGATCTTCTCTATTTCGTCCGCAAAGTTCAAAGCGGATAGTTTTCGGGATTCGGTGAGCTTCGCTCCAATGTCGAGCAGTTCACTTTCTGTTGCCGCCAGTTCAGTTTTAGCTTGGGCTATTTCTTTGTCTAGGTTCAGGGTCACTTGAAGCTCCTGGTCCAATTCATCTCTCAGCTTTATGAGCTCCTCCGTGGATCTGACCTGATGTTTTTTTTCCAGTCGATTGATTAAGTCAAGCTGTTCTTTTAGCGTCTGGGTGCGCTCCGGGTCATGTTCTGTTCGATCCTGCAAACGTGCCAGCTCATTCGATATATCTTCAAGTTCAATGGATGTGCTTTCTACTCGTTCTCTGGATTGTGAAATTCCTTCGTCATAGGAGCTGATAGATGCCAAGAGTGATTTTACTTCGGCAAGCTGCTGCATGATGGCGATTTCTGATTCATCCAGAAGCCCCACAATTTGGGACAACTTAATCTTGATTTCTTCGGCGTTTTCCAGTCTACTTAGCTCTTTTTCGAGCTCTTCCTTGTCAAGGTCATCTAGATCAGCTTCCAACAGCTCAGTCAGTAGGAATTGTTTGTAATCGGCATCTTCAGCACTTTGTGATTCCTGCTTTTGTAACGTAGCAAGCCGTTTACGGCACAAGTCAAATTTCTGAAATACCTCCTCATACTGATGAAGGAGTTCGTCATGACCGGCAAACGCATCAAGAATGGTCAATTGAAAACTGTGATCGCCCAGCTGCAACGATTCATGTTGCGAGTGAATATCCATTAGCTTCTCACCCACAGATTTAAGTACGGGCAGGGTAGTAGGAGAGTCATTGATGAATGCTCTGGATTTTCCGGAGGGACTGATCTCCCGTCGAATAATGCACTCTGCCTCGTATTCCAGGTCGTGAATTTCAAAAAGTTTCTGAAGCTTATACTCGGAAATATGAAAAGTCCCTTCTACGATGCATTTCTTGTTTTGATCCAGCAGCACTTTCGTGTCGGCCCTATTTCCGAGCAAAAGCCCCACTGCACCCAGCATGATGGATTTTCCCGCACCAGTTTCACCTGTAATCACGTTTAATTTCGCATCAGGGGTCATTCTCAACTCCTGAATCAAGGCATAGTTACTTATGGAAAGGGATGTGATCATTGCTTTGCAGTTGGCAAAGATATGAAAGTCGATTGCTCTTGCGAATGCTTAATTGATCAAAGCTCTGTATTGATCGGATCTTGCCGGATCAATATTGTTAAGTAGATTGTATGCTTGTCTTCTTGTGGGAAGATCACTCTCAGAAAAAAGCTGGATGAGTTCTTCTGATTTTGCGTCCATGAATCCGATGGTTAGAATCGATCGGGGTCGTGTTCGATTGGCGCGCTGAATGTCACCAAGTGCCTCGATGATGTTTTTTTCAGCTTGGCTTCGTTCATTTGTGATAATGTCAAGACCTTGTCGGTGATACGTATACAAGGCTTTCCTAATGGGCTCGAGTTGCGGACTTCGGAGATTCTCGATTAGCCAGAAGCGGTTTCGAATACTATTGAATTGCTGCCATCCAGGGTAGTTTGTGTTTTGAGCGTTGTTGACGATGTCAAAAGCCCGATCAAAATAGGGAGCCCCTCCAAGTTCGGAAAACGTATCGTAATCAAAACCGATGATCATGTATGCATAGTAGGACAGCAGTGAGGTGATGTTATTAACGAAGGCATTTTCGTTGTACTGCAGTGGCTGAGATTGAACGTATTCGAATTGCCAGTCACGGTCCGCAAAGTTCATAACCACGGATTCGTAAGACGAGTTGTAAACAGGTCTGCTGGAAAGAATCTGAACCGATGCTTGGAAAGCTCCAACGCTTGGCATTTCGCTGATCGTGATCAAAATATTGCAGTTGATTACCTCTTCCTCCTTAAACTCGTCATCTGTCCACTTGGTGGTGTTTAGGAATTGTGCAAATTCTGTCTCCATCTCCGCAAAAACTGCGCGCTCAGTTGTTTGCACTTGCTGCGCATCAACGATTACCCGGCAGTTGAGCTCCTGCCCAATGGTTTGAAAGCAAGTGAGCACAAGAAGCAAGCATCCAATTCTCATAAAAAGTGTTTGATTACGTATTCAACAATATCTCCTGCGACTTCCTCTTTATTCTTCAACTCAAATTTTTGTACGTTATTATTCCGATCAAAGAAAGTAACCCGATTTGTTTCTTTCTGAAAACCTGCACCACTGTCGTTCAGCGAGTTTAGAACAATCATTTCGAAGTTCTTTTTGGACAACTTCTCGCGGGCGTTTGTCTCCTCGTTCTCCGTTTCCAAGGCAAAACCAATGTGAATCTGTCCAGTCTTGGCCTGACCCAATGTCGCTGCAATGTCAGGGTTTTTTACCAGTTTGACTTCCAGACTGTTTTGATTTGCTACCTTTTTTATTTTTTGATCTGAAGGATGTTCAGGTCTATAGTCTGCTACTGCTGCGGCAAAGACTACAATATCACTTGTAGGATGATGTGCTTGCGCCTGAAGCAGCATTTGGGCAGCTGACGTAACAGGTATTACTTCAATTTCAGGGGGTACTTCGTGAACAGGCCCTGAAATCATGGTCACCTTGGCACCTGAGGCCTTAAACTTTTTTGCGAGGGCATTGCCCATTTTGCCGGAAGAATGGTTGCCGATGAAACGGACCGGATCAATCGCTTCATGTGTAGGGCCCGAGGTAATTAAAACCTTCTTTCCTTGAAGCCTTTTTGCGTCAGTGAACTTTTTTTTTACAATTTCGAGCAGTTCTTCCGGCTCAGCCATTCTGCCCTGGCCAGTCAGACCACTGGCCAGCTCTCCGTCTCGCGCTTCTACTACCTCATTGCCAAAGGTGACTAGCCTCTTAAGATTTTGTTGGGTTGATGGGTGTTGATACATGTCCAAATCCATGGCAGGTGCTACCAGGACGGGACATTTAGCAGATAAGTAGGTAGCAAGCAGCAAATTATCGCAAATGCCATTGGCCATTTTTCCCAAGGTATTTGCGCTCAGTGGCGCTACGATCATTAAGTCTGCCCAAAGACCAAGTTCAACGTGATTGTGCCACTCACCGTTTTCTTGATTGAAATACGATGTATGCACTGGATTTTTAGAAAGGGTAGCTAGGGTAAGCGGAGTAATAAAATCTTTGGCACTTTCCGTCATGATGACTTGCACCTCGGCACCTTCTTTCTTCAGTAAACGCACAAAAAAAGCGGTTTTGTAGGCTGCTATGGAGCCACAAACCGCTAATAGTATTTTTTTGCCCTCCAACATGGGGACCAATTTACATGATTGTTTTAGGAGTTGCCTTCGTCCTCAGGTATTCTAAAGTTCAGTTCTCCGTTAAGGAACTCTTCAATTGCCGTGGTGGTCGGCTTTGGCATACGCTCGTAGAATTTAGAAATTTCTATTTGCTCTCTATTTTCGAAGATTTCCTCGAGGTTGTCTACAGATGAAGCAAACTCTGCAAGTTTAGCGTTTAGCTCCTCTTTTTGGTTACTACTTACTTGTCTCGCTCGCTTTGCTACTACTGCAATGGATTCAAACAAGTTGCCAGTAGGCTCTAGTATATCCTGATTATCTCGAGTGATTAATGAACTGTTTATTTGGTGCATACTGTCCTTAATTTTTGGAATCCGCAAATTTAGTGATTTCTTCAATGCTATCCGCATATAATTTCTCACTTTGCCTCAAAAATTCACTTTGAGGGTATTTATCAAGAAAGATGAGATATGCATCGATGGTATCCTGATACCGCTCTTTCTGCTTGGTGGGGATACTTTGCTTTGCGTAGTCGTACGAAGTTTGAATTCTGAGATAAGCAACCTCTTCCTGGTATTTAGAATCCGGGTAATCGTTTTTAAAATTGTCGTACACAACCAAAGCTGACTTATATCTTTCCATCTTGTAGTAGAGACGACACTCCTCGTAGGCCTTCTTCTCAAGTTTTACTTGCATCTGATCAATTATTTGATCCGCGTCCTTAGCAAACGCTGATGTTGGATATTGGTCAATAAAGTTTTGAAGGGCTGCAATGGACTGGTAGGTGACTGTTTGATCAAGCTGATAGTCAGGAGACTGTAGATGCAAAGAATACGCATGCATATATGTCGCTTCAATCATGTACTCCGACCTTCCATAAATCCGAACAAATTCCTCAAAGTGATGTGCGCTAAGGATATACTGTTTTTGATGATAATAACAGTAAGCAAGCGTAAATTCTGCTAGTTCTGCTTCTGCGGTGCCTCGTATGATAGGTCGAATCTCATCGAGTAGCAATTCTGCTCTGTGATAATCCTTGTCTTCAAAATAGACTAAGGCGGCTTCATATTTTACCTTCCAATCACCACTTTTCTGGATCTTTCTGAATTTACAACTACCAACAATCCCTACGACTGTGATGATCAGTACTAATGAGCTAATTCCCCGCATGACATTTTATTGGTCGGCAAAACTAAAGACTTAAAGGAAAAACAGAAATGAACTTTTCATCTTAGCCGTCTGACTTAATGTTTTTTAACAACCTCTTGTTATCCGTTCCCTCTCGCTGAAGCTCCAAATTAGGTGGTGGAGGCACTTTGTCGTCATCTTCACTTGTGGGAGGAGGGAGCAGTGGAGGTGAGTCTTGCAAAACATCTTCCAAGGTAGGACGCTCATCTGAGCGCCAGGAAAAGCCCCTTAGACGCTGTATTTCCTCAGTTAGTTCATTTGGAGGAATGAACTTGGCTTCAGGCTTAGTGTAGAAGGAAATGTTATCGACCTCTTCTTGAACCAGTCGAATGGTCATATTACTGCAGAGAATGCGGTTCATTCCCAGTAAGAAAATGTCATTGGGGTTATTGTCATCGAGGACATAGTAGATACTTTCCCCATTGCCATTTACGTAGATGCGATCGATCACTGATTCCTCAAATACGGCCCGCATGGTCCGGCCTTTTACTTGATTATAGTGCAAAAGCGTGTCTTCGCTTGTGAGGAACGAGTTCTGTTCCAGAAACATGTTTTTGATTTGGTCCTCCGTGATCTCAGCAATGACCGTATCACCTTTTATTTGATTTTTACGATTCCAGAAGATAGGATCTTCATAGAAGTAAAGAAGTGAATCTTGCAGAAAGTAGGCTGCAGAATCAGCAAGTCCTTGAAGATTGAACCGCCATACTTTTACGTTTGGATAAGCGAGTATACGCTTAGCGCTGTCGTAGTCGCTCTCAATAGAGACAAGCGTGTCAGCAGAAAGGTAAAGGGTATCTTCTTCTAAGATTCTTCGCATGACGGCATTCCCATATACTTTGCTAATACCATTGAAGTCGTCATTGTATCCCTCGTCTCCGGTTATGATTACATCGTCGTTCTTTGCGGTCAACTTTACATTTCCCGTAGCATCGTAGTATTTCTTTAGGTCATCAAAAAATAACTCATCCGCTTCCATGTAGTAGTCCTCCGTTTCGATGTTGCCTGCTACGAAGTCAGACTGGTCAATCTCCGTTCTAAACTCCCCGCCATCCGCATGAAGGATGGTTTCATCTTCAGTCGTAATGATGGTTTTACCTGTGGCGTTCGCAACCTTGGTGATCGTGTTGTATCGAAGGGTGTCGGCTTCAAGGGTATAATCTGGTGCTACCAATACTACGGTGTTCCAAAAAAGTGCGTAGTCCTGCAAACCGTAGAAGTACCCAATCTCACTTTCAAGCACATTGGTTGAGTCACTCAAAACTCCGTGATTGAAGTAGTTCCCGATCTCTGTATCCATATTGTAATCCAGGAATTCAGTCACCAACTTTTGTTCGCCCTTCGTGTAGATGACATTTTCACGGAGATTTGCATCTCGGGTATCGCCATCGTAAATGAGCTTTCGAGACGTGATTGTTACCGAGTCATCGATGATTTTGACCCTACCATAGGCTTCCATTACGTTTGCTTTTACGAAATAGAGTGCGCTGTCACAATACATTGTCGATGTTTCTTGGGCAAATACCACATTTCCAAGCAGTCTCCTGATCTTTTTTCCTTTCTTTCGAAATTCAAAAAGTTTATCGGCCTTGTATTGTATACGGTCACTGTCGTTGTTTTGTGCCACGACGCCGACTGCACAACAGCAAAAGAGAAGAAGAAGGAAGATTTGTGGAATGCTTCGCATAGTCTACAAAATTAACGCTCGTTTTGAGGTTTTAAGTTTCAAGTGGTACTTCATTTAATTTTGGGTTGTCAGTCAACAAGGCGGCGGGTGCTCAAATAGTTACGTAGTGTCGGATTTACAAAAACAGTTCCATACATTCATTGACCACAATCATTTGATCAAAAAAGGCCAAAGAACTTTGCTAGCTGTAAGTGGAGGAATTGATTCTATGGTCATGTTTGAGCTGTTTTATCAGTCTTCGTATCCATTTGCTGTTGCGCATTGCAACTTTGGATTACGTGGCGAAGAATCTGATGCAGATGAGGAATTTGTGCTTTCCCGGGCCCGACAACAAGGCATCGATGTTCACAGTAGACGAATTGAAATCACAGGTTCCATCCAGATGGAAGCGAGAAATAGAAGATATCGCTGGTTCTTTGAATTGGCTAAGGCTGGGGGCTATAGTAAGATTGCAACTGCTCACCACCTGGACGACAGTCTTGAAACGACACTTTTTAATTTGAGTAGGGGTACGGGAATCAAGGGTATCGCAGGCATTCCCATCCAAAGTGACCAAATAATTCGGCCCCTGTTGTTTGCAAGTCGAGAAGAGATCATGGCTTTTGCGATTGCCAGACAATTACGTTGGCGTGAGGATTCATCCAACTCGGCTACGCACTATGATCGAAATAAGATCCGTAAAGAAGTCGTCCCAGTGCTACAAAGTCTTAATCCATCTTTGCAAGGGACCTACAAGTTTACAAAGGAGCGCATGGACCTAATGACTGCATTGTTAGCGGAAAGAGTAGAGGAGATCCGTTCGGAATTCTACCGTGAGCAGGATGGAGTGTTACAGCTGTCTTGGATGAAAAGCCCACATGATGTGTTGATTCTGAATGAGTTATTGACACCTCATGGGTTTAACTATGTGACAAGTAAGGAGGTTTATCAGGCCATTGGTAAGCCTGGGAAGGTTTTTCAGACTTCGAAATGGCACGTGTCAATGGATCGCGATAGCTTGTTCATACAGTCCAGAGAAACTGTTCAGGACGAGAGAGTAGTGATAGACCGTATGGGAACCTACGCATTTGGTAACCAAGTACTTGAGGTTACCGAAGTGAAAGTGGGCGGGGAAGATGTCCAAACAAGAGATTTGCATACAGCCACATTAGATGTGGGGAAGTTGACATTTCCACTTTTAGTCAGAAGATGGAAGAAAGGAGATTCCTTTCAACCTTTGGGAATGCAAGGACAAAAGAAGGTTAGCGATCTGCTAATCGATCTGAAAGTGCCACGGGCAAAGAAAAACGATGTTTTTGTGTTGGAATCTGCAGGGGTAATTGCCTGGGTGATAGGACTTAGAATCTCCGACCAATTCAAATTGGACGGAGTAAGCGAAAAGGCTTGGGCGTTCACGTTGCAACGCTAAGGTATTCTTTTGGAGAGCTTCCCTTTATTTTCTTAAAAGCCCGATTAAAAGTTGCCTTTGAATTGAATCCGGAATCCAAGGCGATCGCCAGTAAGGTGTACGCATTGTTTTGATCCAATTTGTATAGGCGAATAAACTCGTCTATTCGAAGACTATTTACGTAATCATTAAAGTTCAACCCAAAGACCTGATTGATGGTTGCAGACAGTTGTACAGCATTGATCTGTAAATGCAGTGCCAAATCCTGAAGGTTGAGATCTGGCTGAAGGAAAAGTTTGTCTTCTTCCATCACATTTTTTAACCTGCTGGCCGTTGCAGCTTTTTCGATGTCGCCACTTTCGGACTTTTTTTCATTTTCGACCTTATCTACCGACTCTGCCTCATTGCCAACTACGATTTGGGTATCGAAAAAGATTTTGGGAGGTTGCGTTTGCGCATAGCCCGTAAGACCAATGTACAACGCGACCGCTACCAAGGCGAGGTTCCACCACCAGTCCTGATAAAAATCCAGATCCATGATGGCATCTACGATGTTCATAACCTCACGAAAGAGAAGCCAGAATATCATGGCATAAATGAAGTTTCTGAACCATGTAAAACTGATCAGGTCAGTGTTGCTAAACTGATGTATGCTCCATTCCCGGTATCGCTTATAAATGGTAATGCATTTTGAAAGGTAGTAAACGAAGGAACCAATCATGAATAGCCTATTGACATAACCAAGTATTTCAAAGTGTGTGGAATCCTGGAGATAGGCTACTGCTGCGGGCCCCTGCACAAAGAAGACAAACTCGTACAGAAACGCTACAGTGTAGGGGAGAAAATGCCACAGATGCTTCCGTTCCAGTGTGAAATTCCGATTGACTTGTGCTCGGAAATAGAAGTAGACAACCGGCCCAAACAAAAGCTGCAAGCCCCGAGGAAATCCATTGAGCTCATTCCAGAGGATGCTTATCCCTGAAAACCCGAATGTATAGTCTTGAAGTTCTGTTGCTAGGATAAACATGATCCATCCCAAGAGTTTGTCTGATAATCGCTGCTCGCGATAGCCTCTGATCAAGAACAATATCCACATCAGTAAACTGAAAAAATAGCCGAATTGCAAGGGCGTTGTGTAGAGCGACATACGTACGAACAGGGTTAAAATGAAAAGCTACCTCAAATTGAGGTAGCTTTAAAATGGTTTGTGAATTAATCTTTTTCTTCAAGGTCCTTTATCAATTTTGCCACATCGATCTTATCTCCCGCTTGAATTCCGTTATCCACGGTAAAGAGAAGCACTTTACCTACCCCTTTTTTCAGGTACACTTTCTGGCCAACTTTCAGCGCGACGCCACTATTTGACATTGGCGATAAGTTGGGATTCATCACATTGGGTATTACCAACGGAATGGACTTTAGAGAAGAATTGTGCAAAGTAAATTGGATCATTTCAGTATCCCCACCGTAATACGGGTCAGGCTTCCGTTCTACAAAACTTACTACTACTGTGATGGCTTTTGTAGAATTATTTTTGAGTTTAAGAATGTTTCCTTCCGCGACAAACAGCTCAGCATTAGCCAGAGAACCTAGCCCAAACCCACTTACTTGTTTACCGGTTGCGGGATTGATTACTGAAACTTCTACTTGCTTAGCTGACTTATTGCTCAACTTGACGTTGAACTCTGCAAATTCGGGATAGGTCAATTCTACCGCTTTTAACGCGGGAATTTCAATTTTTTCTTTTGCGGCTAGTTGTAAACCTGCGATTAGAATGCCGATGATAATGACTGCTTTTTTCATTTTATGTTGATTTTGAGATTTAACATGGTGACACGGTTACTTTCTTGCGAATCACGATGCTAAAGTCTTTTGTCCTCCAAGCTTTATCGACTTAGATTATGATTTGAGACAGGCTGAAGCGCAAAAAAAAGGTCTCAAATAATTTGAGACCTCGTGGTAATTTCAGGGTTTGTGCTTTGGAACGTTCCTTAGCGTTTACATGATGCGGAAAATGAGATATTAATCAATCAGAGAACGAAGTTCTAAGGTCACGTTTTTTTCGCTTCCATTTTGTGCAATGACGAGATCTACCTTTTCACCTTCAAGTTTCAGTAGTTTCTTCACGTCTTGAAGGTTCACCTCATCCATGCTTTTGCCATTGATCTTGAGCAGCTCGTCGTTGATCTCAATTCCTGCTTCAGATGCGGGACTATCTTCAAAAACCTCGTGGATAAGAACGGTCTTTTTGTCTTTAGCCAATTGGACATCGAATCCACTACAATTGACTTTGAAGTTTGCATCATAGGTGTGATCTCTTTCGAGATACATCATCTTCGAACCATAGTCGATGGTGAAATTATACATTCGAATGATTTGACTGCCGATGATGCCTGAAACATTCTTGCTGGCTTGGATGCCTTCTGTTGCCGTACTAATCCCAATCGGCAAGTCTTCAATTTTTTGTTTGCCAAAGGAGAACGAGATGACATGTCCCTCATAATGTGGGGTCTCATTTTCCGACAGGCCCTTTACCAGGTAGGAATAGTGCTTTCCGGTCTTGTTGACTATGTCGTACTGATTTGCGTAGGGGGAGTTAAAATCGAGTGTCGTCCCTGCGCCTGTAATAAAGTAAAATGTACCATCGTGTGGCTCTTCGTTGTTAAGTACTACATTCCCTTTGATCACAGGAATTGAGGTATCAAAATCAAACGGAATAGCGTCGCCCTTCATCGGAGCCTTGCCTAGATCGTAGATGTAGATTTTCTTCTCGTCAAAATTGGTGTAAATAGAGTGGTGTCTAAGCAAATCATAGCCCACGATTCCGTCTATGTCCATTCCTAAACTAATTTCCAAGTGATCGAAATCTGTTGAATACACTTTGATGTTTTTTTCCATCAGAAAGTTGTTAATCGCTATGGTGTTGTGTTTGATCAACTGCCATTGTGCATAAGACTCGTTCATTTGAATTTCTTTGCCAGATAAACCAAGCTCCTTGGCAATGTCTTCGTCCAGTACCGTAAGTCCGGAACCTGTATCAAAAATAAAATCAAGAGGTTCCGAGTCATCCACACTTACCTGGATGATGATATGATCTCCAAATAACTCAAATGGAATGGATGTAATCGGATCTTGCGAATAAGAAGCAACGGACAGTAAAGTAATTAGTAGCAGTAAAGCGGATTTTTTCATCGTAGTAGATTTTTAAGGATTGGAAAATTACTGAGAATTGTTGAAACAGATCGGAAACAAAATTTACATACTCTTTTAACTCAGAAAGGACTACTTGATTTTGCAAACTACCAGGATTTCACATTCTGGCTATGTGCGCTGTATGCTTAATGTGCTTTTGTTGCTAAACTTGCAACCAAAAGGAAAAAATATGTCTAAGAGAGTTTGGCTAGTTACGGGATGTTCCACAGGGTTTGGCAGAGAGCTTGTGAAGATAATTGCCGAAAAAGGGGAAATTGCCATCGGCACTGTACGGAAGGAAGCGCAGGTGGCGCCATTGGAATCAATGCATGCTGGTCAAATTAAGGGGATTGTATTGGATGTGCAGAAGCAGCATACCATTGATGAAGCTGCTCAATGGATCCAGGAGGAATATGGTCGATTGGATGTGCTGGTAAACAATGCAGGGTATGGAACTTTAGGGCCGATTGAAGAGACAAGCGAAGAAGAAATACATCGACAGTTTGACGTAAACGTCTATGGATGTATTCGCATGATAAAGCTTGCGCTACCGTTCATGCGGAAGCAACGCAGTGGTCACATTTTGAATATTACATCCATTGCCGGGTTGCAAGGGTATCCGGGAGTTGGGATTTACAATGGAAGCAAGTTTGCGCTAGAAGGAATAGGAGAGGCGCTCGCAGCAGAGGTGGCTCATTTAGGCATTAATGTCACCAACGTAGAGCCAGGGCCATTTAGAACGGATTGGGCAGGCAGGTCTGCCACTTTCAACGAGTCCAGTATAGAAGAATATACTGAGTCAGCTGCAAAAAATATGAACTCCATTAGGAGTGTTAGTGGTAACCAAATTGGTGATCCAATAAAGGCAGTAAAAGCCATGTTCGAGTTGACTACGTTGGAGAACCCACCAGTTCATTTTCCTTTAGGTGCTCCGGCATACAAGCGTGTCGCTCTCAAACTTCAAGAGTTGAAAGAGGAGGTAGATACTTTTGCGTACTTGGGCAAACCTACAGACTATACAGAAGAAGAATTGGCCAATCTGGATTAGCTGGTCCTTGGAGCTTGATGCAAGGCAATCTGATTGCCTTGCATGTCTTCAAGGTGCGCAACAAATCCATGCTGTTCTCCGATACTCATTTTTTCATTTAGTGTTTTCCCACCAGCGCGGGGGATCCTAGGCATTATGTCATTTATTTCTTTTACAGAGAAATAAATTTAGGTCCCAAGATGGGAAGGCGGTATACTTCGTGTTGTATCAACGTACCTGTAGCTCCTTCATCTTCCGGAGTATAGGGAAAGAAACACATTTGGATTCATTCATTTCGAAAGGTTCAACCATTTCTACGTTAAAGATGGTAGCGTAGAACGTCCTGGCCCTGGACATGTCCAAGACAGGAATTTCAAACCAATTTGCCCGCATAACTTAATTGCCGTCTAGTCTGAAAGGTAGTTAAATAATCGTTGGTTAGTATAGGCTATACGGTCACCAGTGGCAATTGAAACTGGAAAGTGGTTCCAAGGTTAGGTTTACTTACAACCTGAATGGCAGAATCATGAAGTTCAATGATCTTCTTAGCAATGGCCAAGCCGAGTCCAGCACCTTCTTTTGCCTTTTTAGGCTCTGCCTTGGCTTGCTTGTACCGCTCAAAAATCTCTTCAATCTCCGTTTCAGGAATCCCTGCTCCGGTGTCCTTGATAGCTACAATCACCGAAACATCGGAAGCTTTCATCTCGATCGTGATTTTACCTTCATTGGGCGTAAACTTTAATGCGTTGTCAATCAAGTTTTGAAGTACGCGTTCCACCAGGCTGATATCGGCAAATACCATTGGGAGATTAGGCTCAACGTTCAAATTGAGTGCTATCTTCTTTTGCTCAGCCATTTGCTGATACTTTTCAAAAACATCGTGTGCGAGGTCCGCAATGGCGAATGGCTCTTTTTCCAGTTCTATTTGCTTGGCTTCTAGTTTAGAATACTCAAAAAGCTGATCAATAAGCTTCTGTAATTTCTCAATACTGTTGCTCACAATGTTGAGGTACTTATCAGATTCTTCCTGTGATAAGCTCCTTTTCTTCATTTGCAGGGTCTCAATGTAGCCTTTGGTAATGGCCAAGGGTGTTCGAAGGTCGTGAGAAACATTTGCGATCAACTCTCTCCTTAGTTGTTCTACTGATTTTAGCTCATCAATATTCGCCACCAAAGTGTCTGCCATTTCATTAAATGTCTCGGTTAATACCGAAAGATCCTTTGTCGCTGCATCTTCTACTCTTGCTGCCATGTCTCCTTCCTTGAATCGTCGGACCGTATCGATAATCTCACGAAGGTTTTTTGTCAAATACCAGATTACAATCACGCCGATAAACCCTGCGAAAATTACCGTAGCCAAGGATGCACCCAAACCCAGTTTTAGAAAGTAGCTTCCTAAAATTGACTGATTTACCTCCTCAAATCGTTGGCTGGCAAGGATCACATAAATGTATCCTTCTTCACCATCAATGCTGAATCGATCGGCAGAGAAGATTTTAGACTCTGCAGGATTTCGTGGATTTTGTCCTAGAATGTAGCGATCTCCATTGCATGCAATGAATGCTTCAAGGGGTTCCGTATCAATCTTGGTCGCAGGCTTATCGTCATCCGAATGGTCCAGCACAACAGAGTAGAGAACGTCTCCCGAAAGGGAAAGCAAATACACTTCGATTCCCCTGTTTACGGCCATCATATCGTGCATAAGATCTCCAAAAAGGGGTTTGTTTACGCTTCCATCATCCAGAAAGGGGGATGCATTCTGGAATTTTTCATTGATCACATGTGATGCAACCTCTGCATTCAGTTTTTGCGATGTCTCCTCGAAAAATTTGTTTGTGAAATAGTAGGTAATCACGATGTACCCCACACCAATCACAACAATGAGAAGTAAGAAGGTAAAAATGATTTTACGAATGAGTCGGGTCGTCACAGCATTGTTTTTCATAGCTCTTCATTGAATTTATATCCTACCCCCCAAGTGGTGATAATATACTTTGGGTTGTCCATGTCAGGCTCGATTTTAGCCCGTAGACGGTTAATATGGCTATTTACCGTATGTTCATAGCCTTCGAAGTCGTACCCCCAGATAAGTGAAAGTAGCCTTGACCTATTGTAACTCTTCCCAGGATTTGATGCCATCAATACCAGGAGATCAAACTCTTTAGGTGATAGGTCAACTTTTTCGTTCCCAACCACGACTTTTCGTAGATCCACATCAACGATAAGCTCATCATACTTCAACAGTTGAGGATTAGCATTTTTATTGAGTCGCTCTTGCATGATTTTCGCTCTGCGAAACATGGCTTTGACCCTTGCAATAAATTCCCGTATACTGAAGGGCTTGGTCATGTAATCGTCGGCTCCCACCTCAAGGCCTAATACCCGATCAATTTCCTCAGAACGGGCGGTCAGCATGATGATGGGTGTAGTGATTTCATGTGCACGGACTTTCTGACAGATCTCAATGCCGTCCATGTTTGGGAGCTTAATATCCAGAATGATTAAATCCGCATCTTCTGCAAGAATGCTTTCATATCCTGCCTTGCCATCTTGAAAGGTACGAACGTTACAATCCAGGTCTTTCAGGTGGATATTGAGTAATTCACAGATTTCAGGATCGTCCTCGACTACGGTGACTCTTTTTTGTTCCATTTGGCTGCAATAAATGAATAAAGTATCACAAAATCTTCACGGTCGTGTATGGAATTGAGATAACTATCTCCTTCCTGACCCTCTAAAGGCGGTTTGTTGTAATTCTACACGAAAGGTCGTGATGTAAAATTGATATGCGTGTGAAGATTTGGCAATATTCTCTCCGTTGACTTGCCCTACAAAACAAAACCATGACGCAAATGAAATTTCTAAACTTTATTAAAAAATGCTATTTGTTGTTAGCTGTGGGTGCATTCGTGATGGCCTGCAATGACGATGAGGAACCAGCTGTTCAGGTTGAAGCTGGGACAATTTCCGGAGGACCTTTTTCATTCATCGTAGATGGAAATGCAGATTTCGTTTCCGGGATTACCACTGATGGAACAGGAGTAGGATCGAACCAAGGATGGGTAATTACAGATGATCAGAACAATATATTAGGACTTCCAGGAACCATTGCCATGCTTGAAGGAGTGGATTTTGATGCACCTGGTCCCGGGACATGTTTGATATGGTACATCCGCTACGAGGATGGTTTAACTGGTTTGGAAGCGGGAGCAAATACAAGTGATCTCTCGGGTGACTTCGATTTATCTAATTCCATCACCGTGGAGCGAGTTGCATTGCAAGGAGCTACGTTGAGTGGTGGACCGTTTAATTTCATCGTTGATGGTACACCTGATAATATTCCTGACGGTGGAATTACCGTAGATGATATGGGTACTGTATTAGATGCTTCGGGATGGGTGATCACGGACCTGGAAGGTAACATCTTGGGATTGCCGCCAATGTTTACAGCACCTGATTTTGACGCTGCTGGTTCAGGAGTCTGCCAAGTTTGGTATATCTCTTACACAACTGGACTTACGGGTCTTGCCGAAGGTAGCAATGTAGCTGATTTGGATGGCACCTATGCCTTATCAAATCCGATCAATGTGAACAGATTGGATGCACCAACACTTAGTGGCGGTCCGTTTACATTCACGGTTGGCGATGGAACCGCCGACAATATTCCTGAAGGTGGCATCACTGTGGATGGTGGGTTTGCCTTAGATGAACAAAGTAGCTGGGTGATCACAGATGAGGAAGGCAATATACTTGGTCTACCACCAATGTTCACAGCACCCGATTTTGACCCTGCCGGAGAGGGTACATGTTTCGTGTGGTACATCACTTATGGAGAAGGATTGACAGGTTTAGCAGTAGATAACAATGTTAGTGGTCTATCCGGAGTATATGAGTTGTCAAATAGTATTACAGTCAACAGAGTCATTGCACCGGTAATCTCTGGCGGCCCGTTTGATTTCATAGTAGAAGGTACTGCTGACAACCTGGCTGCTGATGACATTACAGTTGATAGCGAGGGGTCCGACCTTGGTGAAAGTGGCTGGGTCGTAACCGACACCGAGGGTAACATCCTTGGTTTGCCACCAACCTTTACAGCGCCGGATTTTGATGAAGCAGGATCAGGAACATGTTTGGTATGGTATATCATCTATGAAGATGGATTAACCGGATTGGCTACCGGAATGAATGCAGGTGATCTGGAAGGGGTCTACGCACTTTCTAACGCTGTCGTGGTCAACCGACTAGATGCGCCAACGTTAGCCGGAGGCCCATTCAACTTTACTGTTGGAGATGGAAATGCAGACAATATTCCTGAAGGTGGAATTACGGTGACCGGAGGATATTCCGTGAATGATCAGAGTAGTTGGGTGATCACCGATGAGGCTGGAACAATTTTGGGACTTCCTGGATCATTTACCGATGTGGATTTTGATGGTGCTGGCGTGGGATCCTGCTTTGTATGGTATATCACCTATGGAGAGGGACTTACCGGGTTAACCATGGAGCAAAATGTTAGTGGTCTTAGTGGGGTGTACGAGCTTTCAAACTCCATAGAGGTCGTTAGAGCCCAATAAGAACTTTCGAAGTAGTAGTCTAATAATTGCGGTAGGTTAGTGAAGTTGAGCCCCTGACAAATTTGTCAGGGGCTATTTTTTTATTACTAGAGGTCAAATTTGATGGTGGCAATTGCATACCTGGGCTGAATGAAATAACTATAAGTGCTAATGAGGTTGTTTGTAAAGCTATCTCTCCGGACTTCAGAGGTGTTTAATAGATTTAGCCCATGCAATTTGAACTCCCAGGGACTTTCCTTTTTTCGGTAGCTCAAGGAAGCATCTAAGACATCAAAGGTGGAGGTTACCCCTTGATCCTTGTTTTTATATCGATTGTATTCATAGCTTATATCAAGTCGGAATCCCTTGTAAATGAATGTGGTACTGGTGTTGGGTCGGTAGTTGCGGAAGGTACTTTGCAAATCTCCAGACGTATACTCATTCACTGTAAACAAATAACCGGCTCTAATTGACCATTTTTTGAAGAGCTTGGCTGAGAAATTTGCCCCATACTGTTGCGTGAAGTTAACATTGGTAATGGAGGCTCCTGCCAACTGATTTACGAGCTCAGTTCTACTTAGATTCATGTTGCCACTGAGCTGCCAGTTGTTAAATCGTTTTTCCAAATTGGCATACCCGCTAGCAATTCGGTTAGCTACATCGCTGTTAATCGTAGTCAAGGTCGTTTCAATCCCCTGTAATTCTTGATTTTGGATAAATCCATCTTTGATATGCTGATAATTCAAGCCGCCGTAGATGTTAAAAAAGTTATAGGAATTGAAGTTTCGGTAGCTAACATTGAAGGTATTGTAAACAGCCGGACGAAGATTCGCACTTCCTGAAGCAAGTGTATTGTACCGATCCAGCAAGAGTCCATCAGTGTAATTTGCTACGTCGCTGAATTCCAACGATTGACGGTAGCTAGTCTGTATACTATGTGAGCTTCCAAAATCGTATGTTGCGTTTAGTTGCGGAAAAATGTACTGATACCTCGTGACGTTTTCAGGAGAAGTACTTAGCTCATACGCATTTAAGCTTACGCTTGGATCGATTGTCAATTGATTCCATTTTTTTCGCAAGGCGAATTGGACGAACTGATTTAAGATGGTCAGTTCGTCGTCGATGGATTGCAATCCGTTCGCGCCGTCGCCCAGATCGGAGAGTAGCTGTTGATGTGACCGATTTATGCCAAAGGCGCCATTTAGATGCGTAGTCTTGTTTAAAATATGGTAGTAGTTCAGCGCACTTTCGAAACTCGTGGATGTGATCGACTGGGTTTGATCAAGAAGCGTACTGCTTCCTGCCAGAAAGCCCTCAAAGAGCGCGAGATCACTTATAAGCTCTCGGTCGGTACGGTTTCGTTCCCTCTCCAGACTCATTTCCGCAGCAATGATGTTTTTCTCGTCGAATGCATTGAATAGACGGAGTTGATGTCTTTGACTTGTTGGAGTCCGGTCAATGGTTTCATCGAGCATGTTTGTTCCCACATTCTGTATAGAGCTTCGATCTTGCAATTGCAAGATATTGCCACGCTTTCCAAAGAAGCTGTAATCCAATTGCGTGTTGTAGTTTGGCGTGTACTTTACCGAAAACCGAGCCAATCCAGAGGAGTTCTCTACTCGAGTAGATGTAATCAACTGTTCTTGAGTGGCCACATCCAATTGGGGGTAGGTTCGCAATGAGTTTGACCCAAGTTGGTTGTCATTGCTAAAGCCAACGGCAAATCCTGCCAACTGGATTTTCTGGGACGGATTGGTGACCAGATTTAGCGCTCCCAGGGTATTGGTGAGGCTTTGAGCTGAATTACGATCGGTTACAGGAATACCAGCATCGGCAGCATTGATGCGATACGTCGTTCCGTTTCGAGATGCCATCGAGTTAAGGCCCCCAGTCATTCGAAAGTAGTCGTTCAATGACAAAGCCAGCTCGCCAATATTATTCGCATCACCAATGAAATTAACGCTGGACTTCGGGGCATAATAGAAGGTATTGGCATGTCCAAAATAACGTTCTTCCAGACCACCGCCTACCTCTACATCGCCGAAAACGATTCGCTTCTTATCTTCCTTTAGTTCAATGTTTAAAGCCAATCGGTCATTATTTCTCAAACCTTGCATAGGTGAGATATCATTGAAATTTCGCAGCACCTGAACCCGGTCTACTACATCTGCAGGAATGTTTTTGGTTGCCAGTTTCGTATCACCTTCAAAGAATTCTTTCCCATCTACCAGTACTTTTTCAACCCTTTTTCCCTGGACTTCTATGTCTCCGTTTTCATTGATGTTGAAACCAGGCAGATCTTCCAGCACATCCTCTAGCTTCCGCTCGTCTCCGTCGGTGAAGGCTTCAGCTTTATAGGAAACGGTATCGCCCCGAACCAAGACGGGCATCTCGGCTACGACCGTAACTTGATCAAGTTCTCCAACAGCTTCTCTTAATACAATGATGTAGGGGTCTGTTGTAGATTCATTGAGTCGAATAAGCTGCTTATAGGGGACATATCCTACATACGTTACCTGCAGTTCATAGGGTCGATCCTTTTTGACTCGAATTTGGAAGTTGCCTCTTGTGTCAGATACGGCAAAACCTTCCATTTCTTGCGTCGCTGTATCCATGACCATCACATTGGCAAATGGGATGATGGTCAGCGCGGAATCTCGGGTTTGGCCTTTAAGCAGTAGGTATTCCTGACCTGAAGCCAGGAAATACCCACATATGCTGAATAGAATAATTAGCGTCCTTTTCATGTTCGTCAGTTTTTATTAGCCGCCGATGCGAATGACGCGTGTTGTACCCCCGTCGCCAGTATCGTACTTTTTCATCATTTCTTGTAGTTTTTCGTCTCGGATGCGATCCGCTTCCGCTTGCGTGACTTTTTGACCCTTACTGGGTTTTTCGATGGTCACGGGTTCGGCTGGATTTAATTCGATTTTAGTGCACAGGTACGAAAACTGATCCTGCTTTAGCTCAAGAATTAACCCAGGCAATCCGAAGGTATTGTTAGGTCCTTGAGATACCGGTATTTCAGGCGTATACCAGGCGGTGACAAAAGTTGTGTCTTGAATGGTCTTCGTTGTTGTTTCACTGTCGTCCATCGAAAGGGTCATTTGTTCTTGTATGTCCATATAGGTAGCTTTTATGACTGTGTATTCACCAATTTTCTTCTGCTCACCGGTGATTTTCCAGCGATAGGGAGGTAGTTCATCTTGGATCAGGAATTTTTTGCCGAAGATTTCCGTCTCTTCCAAAAACAAGTTTTGGCTGGGATTAATGTAGCTCTTCGAATTGCCAGTAGAAAGCCGTATCTGTACTCCGCCAGAGCTAGCTGTGTTGGTCACAGGATCAAGTTCTTCCTTTTCTCTCCAGATTGCTTCTTGCAGATTGAATTTTAACGTAAAATCCCGTTGCATTTGCTGGGCTATTTGTTTTCGTAGTGATTCCTGCATGCCAGGATCCATGTCATTGCCTGTGACATTAGCTGCAGACATGCTCATTGAAGATTTGTAATGAGCTATCCCTTCGAATTTTTGCGCATTTATGGAGTTCAGTACACCCACTAGTAAGCCTAGTACCAGAAGGAAAGAGATTCTTGTTCGTTGCATTTGTTTTTGTTTTTGGCAAACCAAGAAAGTCAAGTGCAAAGCCATAGTTAAGCAGTGTTAACGAGTGTTAACCAGGAGAAATTAATGGATGGGTGCCTCCTATATTTGCTTTGTGAAAGCGAAAAACTATAGGAATGTTCTTGTGCTGATTGTGCTGACAGCAGTCGTACTGATAACTGCGCAAGTCTACTTTACGCTACAGAACTATCGGGTAAATCAGCAGCGCTTCATCAATGATGTTCAGATTGCGCTTGATCTAAGCGTTGAAAAGTACTTTTCTGATGAAGCACGGACCAGCATTCAAATCTTCACTGTGGATATTCCCGAATCGGATACCTCTATTATGGGGCATAAGATCAAGGCCACCGTTTCATCAACGCAAACTATTGATACTTCTGGTTTTGTTCTTGATACTTTAGGACGAACCATAAGTTATAAATGGTCGCGAGGAAGTTCCAAGAACTCGCTTTGGGTGGATTCGGTAATCGAAACCCATAACGTGACCAACTTAAAGAAGATCTCCTTACTCAAAAGGAATGATACCCTTACCAGGAATTTTAAAAATCTGACGGACAAGGTGATGTTGTCGTTTAGTGAGGAACTTTTGGATCTTGGTAAGCTATATGATGAGCTCAAATTAGAGCTGGAGCGCAAAAACTTGACTATCGAGTTCGCGCTGCAGCAAGAGTCTAACGGTAGAACCACCAAGATGGGAGCTCTGTCATCACCATTTCTTTCAACCTACTCCAAGTCTTCTTACTTGGGGCGGAACAGGTCGATACAAATGCATTTTGAGAATGCTACTATTCGGATCCTAAAAAGGGGCATGATCGATTTGACCCTTTCAATCCTTATTGTGGGTCTGGTTATCGGCACGATGCTTTATCTGTACCGGATCTTAAATCGACAAAAACAACTAGCGGAAATCAAAGATGATCTCATTAGTAATATCACGCATGAGTTTAAAACGCCAATCGCCACGATTTACTCTGCGTTGGAAGGAGTGACCAATTTCAATGAGGCCAATGATCCCGCTAAAACCAAAAAATACCTGTCCATTTCCAATGATCAATTGACAAAGCTGAACTCGATGGTAGAGAAACTTTTGGAGACAGCCACGATTGACAAAGGAAAGCTGGTACTCAACAAAGAAGAGGTAGAGCTTACGGGGTGGACGCAGAAGATTGTGGATCGCTTTCAAGTGCTTGAATCTTCCAAGTCTATCTCTACGATTTTTAATGAAAAATCGGTTTTTGGATCGATCGATGTCTTTCACTTAGAAAATACGCTTGCCAACCTTCTTGACAATGCCATCAAGTATGGAGGGGATACCATTTGCGTGAAGATGTATCAGGAGCAAGGTAGAAGGATTTGGGAAGTAGAGGATGACGGTGGAAACATCCCTCGGAATGCACAGGAGCAGATTTTCGAAAAGTTGTACCGTGTTCCGAAAGGAAATACACATGATGTGAAGGGCTTCGGTATTGGGCTCTACTATGCACGAACCATTGCGGAGCTACATGAGGGTACGTTGTCGCTCGAAGTGGGGTCCAATAAGACCTTATTCAAACTGATTTTATGAGTACAAAACATCCTAAAATACTACTTGCCGAAGATGAGGCTTCGCTGGGAATGATCATTCAGGAAAGTTTGCAGACCAGAGGATTCGACGTCAGTTTATACAAAAATGGGGAAGAGGCTAAGGAAGCGTTTTTGGAAGAGGTGCCAGATTTGATGGTTCTTGATGTAATGATGCCCAAGCTGGACGGCTTTAGCTTAGTTAAGGAGGTGAGGAAGCTCAATCAGTTTGTACCAATCATTTTTCTCACGGCCAAGTCGCGAACCGAAGACGTAGTTGAAGGCTTTGGTTACGGCGCCAACGACTATTTAAAGAAGCCGTTTAGCATGGAAGAGTTGATCGTGCGGATTCAGGCATTGCTTGATCGAAGAGCAAAAGAAGAGCAGAGCCAGGAGCCAATCGACATTGGTGACTACAAGTTCGATCGGGCATCTCAAACCCTTCACCATCCGGCCCAATCACAGCCTTTTCAGTTAACTCACCGTGAGTCTGAGCTCCTTGCAGTGCTGGTTCAGAACAAAAACCAGCTAACGGACCGAACGATGATTTTGGAATCACTTTGGGGAAATGACGACTTTTTTAACGCACGTAGCATGGATGTCTTTATTAGCAAGCTTCGAAAAAAATTCACCGCAGATGAGACCATTCAGATTCTCAACGTACGTGGTTATGGCTACAAGTTGGTCTGCTAGAATTTGTACTTTCAGGAGAAAATCAATTCCTACGAAATGCGATTAGCGGCTACGATGGGTTGGTGATCACTCCTGAAACCAGAGCATCAGTTATCCGGCCCGGCGAGTGACGTTCCACCATTCAAAATTCAATCCGCAGTTGACTCAGAGGCTCAATGTTCGTAACATCTGCATAGTTATACTGGAAAATGCCATCATCCGCTACCACCACCATGATGCTGTCATTGCTTAAAATCACATCCTTGCTTCGTATGTTGTTGTAAAATCGGACCTCTTTCAGGTCACCTCCGGTTTTGATTTCGAAAACTTTCATGCCGAATTGTCCTTCGCATACAAAAAGGTAGTTTCCTTTCACTGCTAATCCATGCGGGTTCTCCATGGGAATGGTGTGGATGAGCTTAGGATTTCTAACATCTTTCACATTCAAGACATCAAGTCGGTCAATACCATTTCTACAAGATGTACCCGAACGGAGCGTGACGAACGCCAACGTATCCTGCGCAACCACAGGATCACACGCCTGAACATGCTCAAATCCGGAGAGGTAACCGGGCCGTGAGGCTTGCGTGATGTCAAACATGTGCATTCCCGTTTGCGTCCCAACAAAGATGAGGGTATCCATGGCGAATATGGTTTCAACACCCCAGTCCATGGGAAACTCGTCTACCTGTACGGGAGCTAGCGCATCCTGCAGTGAGAAGGTCAGCAACGTTGTTTGATCCACTGCATAAAGATGGTCTCCCGATATTGTAAACCGAGCCAGCGAACCTCCCGCCCCAATGTTGTCACCACCGGAAGGACTCACGTCACCATCGCTACACGCAAAAATCAGGATCGGAAGTAGTGCAATTAATTTCTTCATGATTTAATAGGAATAGCATGGATAATCAACAGAATCGGACACCCAATCCACCACTACGCCCTGAGAGGGATCGGGACATTCGTAATACACATCGGGTTCGTCCGGCATCACATCGTAGAAACCGAAATTTTCGAAAACATCGACAATACGATTTTTCGAGAGTTGGTTTTCCAGGGAATCCAAATGGATGGTGACCAGATTTTCAAACTGATCAGCATAGAGCACACCATTTTTTACCGCTACGTCATTGTTACCAATGATCTGAAGAAAGTTCAAGGGAATCGGATTCCGGGGATCACTGTTGTCAATGATATGAACTCCCTTTTGTGCTTCATTGACTAACAAATAGTTTTTATAAAGGTAGATCTTGCTGGGGTTGGAAATTACGCGTGGTGGCTCCAATGAAACAATATCATCCAATGCATTAGAGTACACCGGACGTAGCCCCCACACCGTTTCCGGATAACAGTCGTAACAACAATCCTCGTCGTAGCAACAATTTTCAAGCGTCAAAATAGCAAGACCGATCAACGGTAGTAGGACAAGTTTTTTAAAGCGCTGTTTCATTGGATGGAGTTCTACATGCAATGACATTGCAGATAGTCCAATGGTTGGAAACTTCACGTTCTAACAAAGGGTTTTCACTACCACTAGTGATGCTAGGGACCTGCAAACACAGTCCTCTTGCCAGGTCAGAGCACTTAGTTAGGGTTTACTCATCTCGGAGACTTTGGACAGGGTTGGCTAGGGCAGCTCGAAGACTTTGGACACCCACCACGCAGACTCCAATCGTGACTGCTGCCAATAATGCGCCAATGAAAATCATCCAGTTCACGGAGATGGCGTATGCGAAATTGCTAAGCCAGCTGTCCATCCAGAAGAAAGCAACCGGTGTGGCAATAATGCCGGCAATCAAAATAAGTTTGAGCACTTCCTTGCATAGGAGCACAATGATTTGCAAGGTGGTAGACCCCAGTACTTTACGCACGCCAATTTCTTTGACGCGCTGATTGATCATATACGCCGACAATCCCAGTAACCCTATGCAGGAAATGAGGATGGCCAAAAAGGTGAAGATGCCAAATACTCGGCCGGTAGTCTGCTCGGACTGATAGAAACGAACCAAATCTTCATCAAGGTAGTACGATGTGAAGGGCTCTCCCTTGGCAAATTGATTCCAAACTTCTTGGATCGACTCTCGAGCTGCCACGACATCACCCTTTGTCTTGATGGCCAACTTTGCGAACCCTTGATTAGGTCCTTGTAAGCTGGTATAGGCAGCAGGTTTTAAGTCTACGTGCAAAGACTGGAAATGGAAGTCCTGGAGTACACCTACAATGGTAAAAGAGATCTCATTGTTCCCGTTGACCTGTATGACTTCCTTCCCAATGGGTTCCACTAGCCCAAGTGCAGACACAGCTGATTCGTTGAGGATCATGGAAAGCGAATCATTGTACGTCTCATCGAAAAATCGGCCTTCCTTTAGCTTAAATCCAAGCGTTTCCAATAACGGATCGTCAAAGACCATTTGCCGCATAACCATGCTTTCTTTTTCCCCACTTCCGGGCACTTTCGCAACAAAATCTCCTGTCAAATCTCCGGGCATCGTGGAGGTGTATGCAGCGGAAGTCACCTCTTGCAGTTTTACGATCTCGTCTCTGAACGTATAAAAGCGTTCGTTCGCACCCGGCTGATTGCTGATCGCTCCCACATTTTCAAGGACGACTACTTGATCTTGGTCATATCCCAGGGACTTGTTCAGCAAGTATTTCATTTGATCAAACACAACCAGCGTAGCACTGATCAGGACGATGGAAATCGTAAACTGCACCACCACCAAGGCATTACGAAAGCGTATACTGCCTTTACCGCTTCGAAGCTTACCTGCGAGAACTGATAAAGGCTTGAAGGAAGTGATGAAATAGGCGGGGTAAAGGCCTGCCAATAAACCAATGATCAGGACTAGCAACATGCTGACAAGTAGCGCGGCTGGGTTTAGCAGTTGCAAAAACGAAATTGGCACTCCAGAAAATTGAATAAACGCAGGCCGAATTAATGCGACCATGCCAATTGCAACTAAAGCACTTAGCAACGTCACCATGACCGACTCTGTCAGATATTGTCCGACTAACTGTTTTTTGAAGGCGCCCAACACCTTGCGAACGCCTACTTCTTTACCTCGTTCCGTAGATCGCGCCGTGGACAAATTCATGAAGTTCACCGCCGCAATAACCAGAATAAAGATCGCGATGGCTGAAAAGATGTAGAGGTAGCGAATATTGCCATTGGCCTTCATCTCGTTCTCCAAATTCGAATGAAGATGAATGTCTTTGATGTGTTGTAGGTGGTAGTTGTAGCCGTTACCTGCAGCCACATATTCATCATAGGTGAGTCCGAGTCGCTGCTGTATTTGTCCTTCTGCGTACTGCTTGACGAATGCAGGAAACTTTTCCTCAACGGACATAGGGTCGGTGCCTTCTTTTAACTTTAGATAAATCATCGTTGAAAAACCTACCCAGTTGGGTTGGTTGTAAAATTGATTTTGATGCATTGGCGTCAGGTAGTCGAAAAGGAAGTGGGAGTTTGCAGGGTAATCCTCCGCTACGGCAGACACCTGGCGAGACTGTCCAAACACTTCGATGGTTTTGCCCATCGGATCCTGATCTCCAAACAGTTTGATAGCGGTACGCTCGGATAGCACCACCGAATTGGGATCGTCCAATGCCGTTTTTGGGTCACCCATAAGGAGCGGGATATTGACTACCTGCATCAGCGTAGAATCCGCAAATACGATCTTATCTTCTAAAAATGACTGATCTCCAAGGCGAACAGTAGATGGGTTGAACGGTCGAAATGCTCTTCCCTGAGCTATAACTTCCGGAAAGTCCTCGACCAATTGAGGTCCGAAAGAGTGGGGGGCGTATGGATAGTTTACCTCTCGTTCTGGATAGACTCTATTGATCCACATCCGATAAACATCGTCACTTTGGAATGCATCGTAGGATGATTCGTAATCCACGTACAAGTAGATAAGCATGCAAGATGCCAAACCGATGGAAAGTCCGGTAATGTTGATCAGGGTGAAGCCTAGTTTTTTCTTAAGGCTTCTCCACGAGGAAAGAATGTAGTTTTTGAGCATGGATTCGTAGCGTTGGTAGTTTGTATACTCTAATTTGAGTCAATCGGTTGTGTTTGGCAAGCCTCAAGTCGGATTGTTTGAGGAGGTTTTAGAAAGTGCCTGTACACGCTTCCGAGCTCGCAAAACCTCAATTAGTTGAGGATAGCTTTTGTCTGATTGGCAATTTCTAGTTCTTCATCGGTTGGTACTACCAGTACCTTAACTCGACTACCTTCCGAGCTGATCTCTCGAAGCTGTTGCGATTTTACTTCGTTTTTGTCTCCGTCTATCTCGATGCCCAGAATGCCTAGATTTTGACAAACCAAGGAACGGATTTTAGCGCTGTTTTCGCCTACACCGGCAGTGAAAACAACGGCATCCAAACGCCCTAGGGCTGCTGCGTAGGCGCCTAGGTACTTCTTAATTCTGTACACGTACATGTTCACAGCCAAAACTGCTTTTGGGTCATGCTGCTCGTATTGCTGAAGCACCGTACGTAGATCATTATCTCCCGTAAGCCCTTTGAGTCCGCTTTCCTTGTTGAGCAATTGGTCTATTTCCGCAATAGTCATCTTTTGGTTTGCACCTAAAAATAGTAGTAGCCCCGGATCAATATCACCACTGCGTGTTCCCATGATAAGGCCTCCTACAGGTGTAAGCCCCATGGAGACGTCAACGCTCTTGCCTTCTTTGATAGCGGCCATACTGCAACCGTTGCCCAGGTGTACAGTTATGCCATTAAAATCTCCACGTGCAATGGACAAGTGTTCAGCGGCCGCTCTACTGACAAAGGCATGTGAGGTGCCATGAAATCCATATGCGCGCAGTCCATGTTCTTCGTAAAATGTAGTGGGTATAGCAAATCGATAGGCAAAATCGGGTATAGACTGGTGAAAGGCTGTGTCAAAGACGGCTACTTGTTTAGCCTTAGGAAATACCTTCATGGCAATCTCAATACCCTGAAGGTTGGCGGGATTATGAAGTGGCGCGAGAAAAGACAGCTCTTGCAATGCTTGCAGTACCTCACTTGATACAATAGTAGGCTCACTGAATTTTTCGCCTCCGTGCACTACTCGATGACCTACTGCCAGTATTTCATCACTGGACTGTATGGCTCCATGGCTTTTGTCAAGTAGTAGGTTGGCTATCAATGCTAAACCCACCCGATGATTTTCGATCGAATGTTGTTCCTTGACTAGCTGAACTTCTGAATCTCTAAGATGCTTTCGATACGTGTAACCACTGCCTTCCACTCCGATTTTTTCGAGCAAGCCGCTTGCCAGCACATACATGTCGGCCATATCGAAGAGCTGAAACTTGATGGATGAACTGCCGGCATTGAGTACTAGTATTTTCATGATTCCTGCATTTGTGCCTGAATAGAAGTGATGATCACCGTGTTGATGATGTCGGTAACAGTGCACCCTCGACTTAGATCATTTACGGGCTTATTCAAGCCTTGCAACATTGGACCAATGGCGATGGCGCCCGTTTCACGCTGTACGGCCTTGTAGGTATTGTTACCTGTATTTAGATCTGGAAAGATCAAAACGGTAGCCTGGCCCGCAACTTCAGAGCCTGGAATCTTCTTAGACCCTACTTCGTAGTCGACTGCTGCATCGTATTGAATGGGCCCCTCTATCTTTAATTCGGGCATTTGCTCCTTTACGAGTCTGGTGGCTTCTTTTACTTTTTCCACGTCAGCACCTTTACCGGACTCCCCGGATGAGTACGAGAGCATGGCCACTTTGGGCTCAATGCCAAAAGCTTTGGCTGTTTCAGCGGAAGAACGAGCAATCGCGGCTAGTTCTTGCGCATTGGGGTTGGGGTTAATCGCACAATCACCATAGATCAGCACGCGGTCATCCAGGCACATAAAGAAGACGGATGAGACGATGGAAACCCCAGGTTTGGTTTTCACAAATTGCAAAGCAGGCCTGATCGTGTGTTGCGTAGTATGCACAGCACCCGAAACCATACCATCAGCATGCCCTTGATGAACCATCATGGTTCCAAAATAGGAAACGTCATTCATCATGTCATGTGCCATGTCCATGTTTACGCCTTTGTCTTTTCGGATTTTGTAAAACGTCTCAACGTATGTCTCGTAGTTCGGCGCATCATGGGGTCTTACGATTTTGACTTTGTTTTGATCAATGTCAAGGCCCATCCTCATGATTTCAGAGGTGATTTTTTCCGTGTCACCCAAGAGGGTAATATTTACAATATCTTGACCCACTAAGAATTCCGTAGCCCGTAAAACACGTTCGTCTTCACCTTCGGGTAGCACAATGTGCTTCTTTTCCTCCTTAGCCCGTTGCGTAAGCAGGAACTGAAACATCCGAGGGGTCATACCCCTTGAAACTACCTTACTTATTTTGTCTTCAAGACCCTCTAACTTGACGTACTTTTCGAATACCTGTAAGCTCTCTTCAATCTTTTTGGTATTGTCAGGCATCACGTAGGAATGAATATCCTTCAGTGTCATGGCCGTCTCGTAGGTGCTGGTTTCGGTCATCAGGATGGGGATCGGATTGGAGAATCCATCAAGCAGTTTGATGATAGAGGGCTCCGGTTTCAATCCGGTGGTCAACAGGATGCCTGCGATCTTAGGGTAATTCTCAGATAGGTGCGCTGTAATGGTACTTAGTATTACCTCTCCACGATCTCCCGGTGTGATCACAAGACTGTTGTCGGTAATTTTTTCCAGATAGTTGTGTACTTGCATGGCGGCGATCGAAAATTTGAACACCTGATTGTCTAGCTGATCCTGACCATACAGTACGTGAGCGTTCAAGTGATCTTTTATCTCTAGAACCGTCGGACTTTTCAGTAACTGATTTTCCGGAATAACCGATAGAAAAATGTCTTTAACCGGAAGCTCAGATTGCATGGCTACTAGCAACTCGTGGGCGTCCTCTGCTTGTGCACGATTCAAAACCGCAGCAACCACCTCGCAGTCATTCTCGACAAAATTTTCAATTGCTAGCTGCAAGGGTCTGAGCGTATCAGAAATGGACCGATCTTTGCCGCCCTTTCCAAGGATCAAAACCGGACTTCCGAGATTCTTGGCAATTTGGACATTGAGGGAAAACTCAAAACTGCTTGTCTCTGAGATGAAATCAGTGCCTTCACACAAGATGAAATCACACTTTTTCTCGAGCTTCTTATACTTCTCGATAACGCGATCCAGCACTTTATCTATTTGCCCTTTGGAGATGAGATCCTGGGCTTCTGCGGAACTGAAGGCATACGTTTCTTCGTAGCTTAGATCAAGATTGAAATGTGAAAGGATCAAATGAATGTTCTTATCCGGTTTATCAGCCGAAGTACTGGTGATAATAGGGCGAAAAATAGCTACCCGACGCGTCTTACGAAGAATATGCTCGATGATGCCCAGGCAGACAAGTGACTTTCCGCAATGCGCTTCAGCTGTGGTGATGTAAATAGAACTGGCCATATAAAGTGAACAAATGAAATTCGGGAGAAAGTTTCAAACTTTGGACAAATGAAGCCAAAAATGTCAGCTATTGATAGTAATCTTCTAGATATTGATTTGGTGCGTAGGATTACATATTAAAACACGGATTTTCCGTCTAATCTGGCAATGGAACGTACGAGTGATCACCGGCGACTTTTGGGAACTTTCGATCCCTCCAATCTGCCTTGGCTTTTTCGATTCGTTCCTTGCTAGAGGAGACAAAATTCCAATAAATAGAGCGCTCTTCAGGGAAGGGCTCTCCACCGAACAACAAAATCAGGGAATCTTTCTTGATGTGTAATCGACAAGCATCCTCCGTTTTGGAAACCAACATGTTGCCTGCTTTGATCACTTGATCGCAGGCATTGACTTCGCCTTCCACGATGCAAATCCCAATTTCGCCTTGTAGATGCTCTTGAATCTCCAATTGGTAGTCTTCGTGCGTGGTCACCTCTACCATGAATAATGGAGAATGTACCGGCAGAGGAGATTGTCTTCCGTAACCTGTGCCAGCAACCAACCTGAAGTTGGCTCCTTGATCTTGCCAGTTGGGCAATTCGGAAACATCAAAATGATGAAATGAAGGTTGGATTTCCTCCTTTTGTTTCGGCAAAGCAACCCAAATCTGATAACCGTGTAGCCTAAACGCATCGCCATTTCGCAGAAAATCAGGTGTCCGTTCTGTATGGGTCACGCCACTTCCTGCTGTCATCCAGTTAACAGAACCCGGCTTAATGATCTGATCTGAACCAATGCTATCTTGATGGTGGATTTGGCCCTCGAAAAGGTAGGTCAGCGTAGATAGCCCTATGTGTGGGTGCTGATCAATGTCCATGTATTTCCCATGTCCAATCGTTGATGGACCCATATGGTCGATAAAAATAAAGGGTCCAACCATCCGCTTTTTTCGAAACGGAATCAACCTTCCAACGAGAAAATCCCCAATATCCCGACTTCTTTCTTCAATGATTAAATCTGTGTTTGACATGGTTGCTACTTGTAGATTAGATACTTGTTTCTCATTTCTTTAAACTGTTGCAGGTCAGCTTCCCAACTTTTTCGGATCTCTTCCTCGCGCATGCCTGCTTCAATTTGTTCCTGCAATTCCTCCGTTCCCGCTAGTCGCTTGAAATAATCGTTGAAAAAGTCTGTTTGCTTCATTTTATTAAAGGTCTCAATTAATGGACTAAGTGAAAAGGTATAATCCGCAGATTGACCCGTCCATGAAACGCCAAAACAGGTTTCTCCTTCATAGGGGGGCCATTTGGAGCCTTCCCAAGACTTCGGCACAAAAGAATGGGTCGTATCCGGATAGTCGGGGTGTCCAATTTGTTGGAAGGCCAATTGCGTGCCTCGTCCAACCGACATGATGGTTCCTTCAAACAGACATAAACTTGGATACAGCGAAATGCTGAGATCATCAGGAAGGTTGGGAGAAGGTCTTACAGGCAAGGAGTAGGGTGTTGAATGATCCCAGTTTCTGACAGGTATTACTGTGAGCTCACATTTTAGCCCGTTCGCCAGCCACCCTTCTCCATTGATCATCTGGGCCAGTTCACCGACTGTCATTCCATGTACGATTGGGATGGGGTGCATTCCGACGAAGGAACGAAGTGCGGTATCCAGGACGGGTCCATCTACGTAGCTTCCGTGTGGATTGGGACGATCCAGAATAAGGAGGGGTAGGTCGTTTTCTGCACACGCTTCCATAACGTAGTGCATGGTGCTGATGTAGGTATAAAACCGGGTACCCACGTCTTGGATATCAAAAATCATCACGTCAAGACCCTGTAACTGCTCGGAAGTTGGTTTCTTGTTTTTTCCGTAGAGAGAAACCAGTTCAAATGCCTCTCTTTTTTCCTTGTACTCGATTTCTGCACCGTCACTGACTGTACCCTTGAATCCGTGTTCAGGGGTAAAAACTTTGGCAACCGACAGATTCCGTTGAAGAAGTGAATCCACCAAGTGCGTGGCGCCGATGGTCGAGGTTTGGTTGACGGTCAGTCCAACCTGTTTTCCGGTAAGAGAACCCATGTAAGCATTTGTTTGATCCGCTCCCGTCAGGATTTTAAGGTCAGGTTCTTGAGCGGCATTGGTGCATCCAATGACAATCCAACCAGCTAATAATAAAATTCGAGACATAATTACACCAAGATAGTTTGTTCTTGCAGTTTTGAAAACTCTATTTTGTGGCTCGTTTTGAATCTATCCTACTACATATCCAATAGAATATCCCGACAACAGGACGGAACGTTCTCCACAACGATCAATCGGATTGCGGTAATTAGCACAGGTCTGGGGCTTGCGGTACTGTTGGTTGCCTTCATGGTGCTTTTCGGGTTCAAGACGGAGATCAAGAACAAGATTTACAGCTTCAGCGGACACCTGATTATCAGTAAGTACACCCTTTCTACCTCCTTTGAAGAAACGTCCATTCAAGTGACGGATAGCTTGGTAAACCAGTTGGACACTTATGCACTAACGAAGCAGTTTCAGCCTTTTGCCATGAAAGCGGGGTTGTTAAAAACGGAAGAGGAGGTACAGGGCGTGATCATCAAAGGAGTGGATCACCGCTTTGACACCACTGGATTTGAGAAACACATTATTCAAGGCAAATTCCCTAACCTATCAGCAACTCCGTATTCAACTGAGGTGGCACTGAGCAAGAAGATTGCAACGTACCTTGAGCTGAACGTGGCGGATGAAGTCCTGGTGTATTTTGTGCAGAATCCCCCAAGGTTTAGAAAACTGCAAGTGGTGGGCATTTACGAGACAGGGCTTGAGGAGTTTGATGAGAAGATCATTCTTGGCGATTTGGACTTGATTCGTAGGATCAATGGGTGGGGAGCTGAGCAGGCCACAGGAATTGAAGTGTTTATAAACGATACAGACAAGCTGGAACAAGCTGAAAATGAGTTATTCAATTCGCTTGGAATTGACTTGTACGTGGACAAAGTCACCGATAAGTATGTTCAGATTTTTGATTGGCTCAATCTGCTAAACCGGAATGTGGTGGTGTTGCTTGTCATCATCTTGTTCGTCGCGGGTACCAGCATCATTTCTATTCTTTTGATCTTGATCATGGAACGGACGCAAATGATTGGGGTAATGAAATCCATAGGTGCCTCCAATCGACTTATCCGATCCATTTTCATTTGGAATGGGATTCGGCTTATTCTACGGGGATTGATTTGGGGTAATTTGATTGGGGTCGGACTAGGGCTTATCCAACGCTATTTCAAGATCATACCACTAGATCCTGCAAATTACTACATGGCCCATGTGCCCATCGAATTTGACGTGCTAACCATTCTGGGGCTGAATTTGCTGGTATTGACCCTGATAGGATTGACATTACTAATTCCCGTAATGGTAATTTCACGCGTCCAGCCTGTCCAGGCGATTCGATTTGATTAGGAAATTGGTTCGTACTTTCTAAAGAGGCTTTTGACCTTCATCTCCAATACGCCAAAGATGGCCTCCTTAAAGATTCCTTTCGACATTTTGGATTCCCCTTTTGTACGGTCGGTGAAGATGATGGGAACTTCCACTATCTTAAATCCGTGCTTCCACGCATTGAACTTCATCTCAATTTGGAATGCGTAGCCAATGAAATGGATACGGTCAAGATTAAGCGTTTGAAAAACACGTTTTGAATAGCATTTGAATCCGGCAGTGGTATCCTTGAAAGGCATTCCAGTGATAATCCTGACATAAAAACTGGCAAAGTAGCTCATTAGTACCCTGCCCATGGGCCAGTTTACCACATTCACCCCTTTAACATACCTTGAACCAATGGCGATATCAGCACCGTTCTGACAGGCCTCTTGCAAATTGACTAGATCTTCCGGATTGTGTGAAAAATCAGCATCCATTTCGCACAGATAATCGTACCCATTTTCAAGTCCCCATTTAAAGCCAGTGATATACGCGGTGCCCAAGCCGAGTTTTCCCTCTCGTTCCAGAATAAACAGGCGATCGGGCGATTTTTTCATCTCTTCTTTAACCAATTCGGCAGTGCCGTCTGGGGATCCATCATCAACAACTAGTATGTCGAAAGGTACAGCAAGATTGAGCGTGACATTGATGATGTCCGTAATGTTGTCCTTCTCATTGTAGGTAGGTATGATGACGAGGTTTTTGGGCATGCCTTACAAAAATATGAATAATTGAACCTTAAACCCTAGTGGTATAAAATGGTTTCGAGTTTTGGGATCGGCCGGGAATTTTTAAGAAACAATAACAAAATCAGTACCCAAGGATCTTCATCATAACGTCACTTTCTTGTTCGGGTGCAAATAAGCGATCCTGAACGTTGCCATCCTCATCTTCCTCAATAATAACATGTCTCGGGGCTGGAATCAGGCAATGTTGGATACCTCCGTACCCTCCAAGTGACTCTTGGTATGCGCCGGTATTAAAGAAACCAAAATAGAGTGTTTCCTCTTCATCATACTGTGGCAAGAACACCTCCCCGATGTGGGCTTCAGAATCATAGTAATCCATGCTATCACACGTGAGACCTCCTAAATTGACTTTGTGATACGGACTTTTCCAATGATTGATCGCCAGCATAATGAACTTTTCATTGGACCCCCATACATCAGGCATGTGTGTGATGAAAGATCCATCCATCATGTACCAGAGTTCCTTGTCATTTTGGAGTTTTTGATCCAGTACCGAATAGATGGTTGCACCACTTTCACCTACCGTGAAGCTTCCAAATTCGGTAAATATGTTTGGAACCGGGACGTGATTCTTTTTGCAAATCCATTGAATGTTTTCAATGATTTGTTCGGCCATGTAGGAGTAATCGTACTCGAAGTGTAGGTTGTTCTTAATAGGAAAACCGCCGCCGATGTCCACTGAATCCAATTCTGGACAGATTTTTTTGAGTTCGCAGTATTTAAAGATAAATCGGCTTAGTTCACTCCAATAATAGGCCGAATCCTTTATTCCGGTATTGATGAAGAAGTGGAGCACCTTCAGTTTTGCTTTGGTTTGGCTGATCTTTTCCTGGTAGTAAGGGATGATGTCATTGTAGCGAACTCCTAACCTGGACGTATAAAAAGCAAAGTTGGGTTCCTCATCAGCAGCTACCCGGATGCCTACCTTAAACTCATCATGTACATGACTTTGGTAGTATTCTAGCTCATTAAGATTGTCAAGAATCGGGACACAGTTTGTGTATCCATCATTGAGAAGGGCAGCAACTTCCTGAACATATAGAGGGCGCTTGAAGCCATTGCAAAGGATGTAGTGGTCCTTGGTGAGCTTTTTCGCCTTTTCCATAAAACGCACAATGGGGATATCGTATGCAGACGAAGTTTCAATATGGGCATTATTAGCCAAAGCCTCCTCTATTACGAAACGGAAGTGGGAAGACTTGGTGCAATATGAATAAGTGTACGTGCCCTCATATCCTTTCTTTTGAATCGCGTCATTGAATATTTTGTACGCAAACTTGATGTTGGCCCCAATCTTTGGTAGGTAGCTGAGCTTCAAGGGTGTCCCGTAGCGCTTTATGATGTCCATCAGGTTTACCCCGTGAAAATGAAGTTGATCTTTTATGACTTTGAAATCGGTTGTTGGAAAGTCAAAAGTCTGGTTGATTAGATCCGCGTACTTTCTCATGTAAGTAGATAACTTGGAAGCGCAATTTGTTGTTAAATTTTGTAATTGAAAAAGGATTTTTTCTGCATTCAACAAGAAACCTAACATGTGCATTTAATGTTGTTCTGTCAGACCAGATATCCGACAGCAAAGGCGCCATGTGGGAACGATGTCTTCAGGTGGTAAACTTCAGTTGCTACCTATTTTTTCAACGTGTAAAGCCTTAGCTTTGCGCCAATTTTAGCACAACATGATCCCAGTAAAAATCCTTGATGAGACTGCACCCCTTGAAGCGGTCGTACTTGGCACTGCTTCCAGCATGGGGGGAGTTCCACCTTTGGATAAGACCTACGATCCAAAAAGTAGGCAGCACATTATTGCGGGTACGTTCCCGGATGAGTCCGACCTTGTTCAGGAGATGGAAGGTGTACGAAAGGTTTTCGAGCGGTACGATGTCGAAGTGTATCGTCCGGAATCCATTGCAGACCTCAATCAGATCTTTTCGCGGGATATTGCCTTCGTAATTGAAGATAAGCTTGTAATTCCTTGCGTAACACATGAGCGCAAGCAAGAATCTGATGGAATTGAACACATCACTAGTCAGGTAGAAAATGTCTTACTGCCGGACGAGCATTTGTTCATGGAGGGGGGAGATATTATGCCTTGGAAGGGAAATTTATTCGTAGGCTATTCCAAGCCGGCAGACTTCGAGCAATTTACGGTATCTCGGACGAACGAAGATTCACTTGTTTATCTACAAGAGACATTTCCCAATTGGTCTGTTAGAGGGTTCGAACTAAAGAAGTCCGACGAAGACCCCAAAGAAAATGCGCTGCATCTGGATTGTTGTTTTCAGCCAGTAGGCGAAGACAAAGCCGTCATCTATCCTGGTGGATTTAAAAACCCAGAGGATGTGACTTTTTTGCGGGACTTTTTCGGAAGCGGGAATTTATTTGAAATTACGAAAGAGGAAATGTACGAGATGAATTCAAATTTCTTTTCCATCCGTCCAGATGTCGTAATTTCTGATAAGAGCTTTACCCGACTCAATACCCAGCTAACACAATGGGGGATCAAAGTGGAGAAAGTAAACTACCGAGAGGTAGCAAAAATGGAGGGGTTATTACGATGTACAACAATGCCATTAAGAAGAAGATATGTATAGTCAGATCACAGATTCACTTTTCATGGTCCGGCCTATCCAGTTTTACAGGAATGACCAGACGGCTGTAAATAATTTCTTCCAGCAAGATCAGGAAGGCATTAGCGAAAAGGAAATTCAGCTCAGGGCCTTGGAAGAATTCGACCTGTTTGTCAATAAGCTAAGGCTGAATGGTGTCCACGTAGAAGTGTTTGAAGATACCACCTCCAGTGAGACGCCGGATTCCATCTTTCCGAACAACTGGCTGACGATGCACGATGATGGGGTAATCCTAACCTATCCCATGTTTGCCGAAAATAGGCGTAAGGAACGTCGTGATGACATCATCGATCACCTGAGCAAGCACTTTTTTGTCCACAAAGTGCGGACTTTTGCTGATTGGGAGGAAAAGGATAAGTTTCTAGAAGGTACCGGAAGTCTGATTTTGGATCGACCCAATAGAATTGTGTATGCCGCCATTTCCGACAGGACCTCACTTGACGTACTAGGTGATTTTTGTGACACCTTAGGTTATACCCCTGTGGAGTTCTCAGCTTTACAGTCCGTTGGAGACGAACGATTGCCTATTTATCACACCAATGTCATGATGTCCATTGGTGAGAATTTCGCGGTTGTTTGTTTGGATTGCATCGATGATCCTGTAGAGCGAGCTAAAGTGGATTTTAACCTAAAGAAGACGGGTAAGGAAGTCATTCCTATATCGGAAGCCCAGGTCAATAATTTTGCTGGAAACATCCTTCAGGTCAGAAATGCAAATGGAAAACCATTGATTGTCATGTCTGAGGCAGCCTACCAGTCATACACCGCTAAGCAATTGAAGCAACTTGAGAAACACGGTTTCATTTTACATTCGCCCATTCCGACCATTGAAAAGTTTGGTGGTGGAGGGGTTCGGTGTATGATGGCCGAGATATTTTTGCCTACGCCGACACTGAAAGATCATAATGAGTTTAGAGCATAGAATCAAGCAAGGAATTTCAGACGCCTTTGCAGCGTTATTTGACCACGATTTACCCGCGACGGAAGTTTCGCTACAGCCTACGCGAAAGGAATTTGATGGGAGCTATACCTTCGTCGTTTTTCCATTCTTAAAGATCACAAGAGGGAAACCAGAAGATTCGGGAAGTAAAATTGGAGAATGGCTCACGACACACGTAAACGAGCTATCGGGATTCAATGTGGTTAAGGGTTTTCTCAACCTCGAGGTCACAGATCTGGCATGGGTCAATACCTTGCAACAAATTGAGGAAGCGCCAAACTACGGAGTACTTCCGGCAAATGACAAAAAGGTAATGGTGGAATTTTCTTCTCCCAATACCAACAAGCCTCTGCATTTAGGGCACCTCAGGAACAACTTTCTGGGTGATTCAGTCTCCAGAATTTTTGAAGCCAATGGGTATGAGGTTCGCAAGGTCAATCTTGTAAATGACCGTGGTATCCACATTTGTAAGTCGATGCTGGCCTATGAACAATCGGGATCTAACGAGACTCCCGAGGCTGCAGGGTTGAAGGGAGATCACCTGATTGGAAAGTACTATGTGAAATTTGATCAGCAATATAAGCAGGAGATCAACACGCTGGTGAGTCAGGGTTTGGAACCTGAGGAGGCCAAAAAGGAAGCACCTTCCATCAAGGAAGCGCAGGAATTGCTGAAGAAGTGGGAAGGCAACGATCCGGAAACGGTGGCGCTGTGGGAAAAAATGAATGGATGGGTTTATGAAGGGTTTGACCAAACGTATGAACGAATGGGAATCGAATTCCATACGATGTACAAAGAATCCAATACCTATCTGCTCGGCAAAGACATCGTGGCTGAAGGGTTAGAAAAAGGTGTTTTTTATCAAAAAGAGGATGGTTCGGTTTGGGTGGACCTATCCGATGAAGGAATGGACCAAAAACTGGTACTTAGAGGTGATGGGACTGCGGTGTACATGACGCAAGACATGGGGACATCGGATATGAAACATACTGATTTTCCCTTTGACAAAAATGTTTTTGTCGTCGGGAATGAACAAGACTACCACTTCAAGGTTCTCTTTTCGATCATGAAGAAACTAGGTAGGAGCTATGCAGATGGCATGTATCACCTGTCTTACGGTATGGTAGATCTCCCCACCGGAAAGATGAAATCCAGGGAAGGTACAGTGGTTGATGCGGACGATCTGTTGCAGGAAATGTACGATACAGCCAAAAAGCACACGGAAGAGCTTGGAAAAATAGAAGGAATGGAGCCGGACGAGGCGGAAGGACTTTACGAAACCCTGGGACTGGGAGCACTCAAATACTTTTTGCTCAAAGTCGATCCAAAAAAGCGAATGCTTTTCAATCCCCAAGAGTCGATTGAATTCCAAGGACATACAGGTCCATTCATCCAGTACACCCATGCTCGGATCTCAGCTATCTTACGAAGAGCTAACTCGCTTGAATCCACCATGACATTCGACGGATCAAAAGTTGGGGGGCTCAACGGGCGAGAGGCAGATTTGGTCTTTAGGTTGTCCGAATACGAGAAGACTTTACAGGAAGCCGCAAGAGATTATTCACCTGCGGTCATTGCACAATATGTATACGACCTGGCAAAAGACTATAACGGTTTCTACCAGGAGGTGCCGATTTTCAATGAAGACAATAAGGATACCATGGCGTTTCGTTTGGTACTTTCTAAGGTCACCGCAAGCGTGATCAAAAAAGGGATGGCGCTACTGGGTGTTCAGGTACCCGAAAGAATGTAATATGTCGAAGGTCAAACCATGGATTACTGCATTTCGATTGCGAACACTTCCGTTGGCTTTTTCAGGTTGGCTTGTTGGAACTACCCTTGCAGGAAACGCTGAGCCACTTTCGTGGACAATCGGATTGCTGACGCTTTTGACCGCTTTTTTGCTACAGATTCTGTCAAACCTTGCCAATGACTACGGTGATGCGGTCTCCGGGGTAGATTCGGAGCATCGTGAAGGTCCGAAAAGGATGGTGCAATCGGGAGCCATCAGCAAGAAGCAAATGGGACGGGCAGTCGTGGTTTTCTCTCTGGTGACCTTGGGAATGGGATGCGTGCTCTTGTATCTCGCATTTCCTGATGACTATTTATCGGCATTGATTTTCCTGGCAATAGGAGGATTGGGAATCGTGGCGGCCATTAAGTATACGGTTGGAAGAAATCCTTATGGCTATGTAGGATTTGGTGACCTTTTCGTGTTTGTTTTCTTTGGGTTAGTGCTGGTTTTTGGCACATACTATCTACAGATTCAACAGCTCGACTGGGCCATCCTGCTGCCAGCTTCTAGCATCGGTCTACTTAGTATAGGAGTTTTGAATGTCAATAACATCCGTGACATTGAGTCAGATCGGGCCTCTGGGAAAAATTCAATACCTGTTCGCATTGGCAGAAGAAACGCAGTTATCTATCACGTTTTTTTATTGATAGGTGCGCTAGCCCTTACGTCTGTCTTTACCTTGCAGCATTTCACGAATTGGATACAGCTTTCCTTTTTGATTATCATAGCGCTCTTTGTTAAAAATATTAGAGCTGTTTCCGATCAGCCACTCAAAGAACTGGACCCTTATCTAAAGCAGATGGCGCTATCGACACTTCTTTTCTCGATTCTTTTTTCGCTTGGCTACGGACTTGCAGCTATTTTTTGATTGATCTGTTTTTTCAAGATCATTTTTGGTTATCTTAAAGTCCTAAACAAAACCCTCAATGAAGAAGATACTAGTGCCCTACGATTTTTCTCCTGTTGCTGAGCATGCATTGGATTTGGCGTGTCAAATAGGTGATCGAGTTGAAAGTGAAATCATGCTTTTGAATGTGATTGAACATCCAACTGCAGATTCTTTTAAGACCATGGGGATGCAAGACATAGATCCCATGGAGCAGTTATACATCAAAAAAATGTATGAAAAAGTCAGCGAAAAGTTGGCAGATGTGGCATCCAATGCAAAATATTCGGATGAAATGCTCACAACCAAGATCCAGCTTGGAAACGCATTCAATACCATCATTGATCAAATCGTGGAAGAGCGTGTAGACCTTGTTGTGGCCGGAACTGAAGGAGCGGAAGGCTTGAATGAATTTCTCGTGGGTTCCATTGCGGAGAAAATTGTTCGAAAAGCTTCCTGTCCTGTGATCACGACCATGGACAAATGCGAAATTGAACCCATCGAAAGAATTGTGTTTGCATCTGACTTTCTTAATACCGATGCAGGCTTTATTTCAAGATTGAAGGAGCTACAAGCCACCTTTGATGCACAACTCAACATTGTGAAGATCAATACTCCGGCAAGCTTTACTTCAACGCGTCACGATACAAAACAGATGGAGGAGTTTGTTGAAAAGTACGATATCAAAAATTATACGATTGATATTTACAACTACAAGAATGAAGAGGATGGCATTGTATTGTATGCCGAGGATATCAAAGCGGATATGATTGCATTGGGAACCCATCAGCGCAAAGGGGTTGGACACTTTTTGGCCGGAAGCATCGCTGAAGACGTAGTCAATCATGCTCCAATGCCGGTTTGGACTGCTCACCTTAATGTCTAAACTTTTGAGAATTTTTTTAATTACCCTAATTACGTTGAGCCTCTGCAGTGCAGGGGCTCAGTCATTTCAAGCCGTCATCCAAAAAGGGCATGCTGAGGTCGTTAAAACCGCGCGTTTTTCGGCTGACGGACGGTACCTCTTTACAGGTAGTAGAGATAAGACCGCACGTATATGGGATGGGGTTACGGGCTACGAGATCAGGAGTTTTCTGGGGCATAAGCATACGATCAATGCATTGTCGCTGAGCGAAGACAAACTTGCCACCAGTAGTGCCGATGGTACCGTTGCAGTGTGGAACATCCAAACCGGGGATCTAATCTGGCAGAGTCTGTCGGAAGGAAAGTTTATGACCGATGTTGCGTTCGATGGGGAGGGAAGGTACCTCGCTGCTGGAGGATATCTTGATTCGATTCGTATCTACGATGGAAATGATTTTAGCCTGATAAAAAAAATCGGGACCAACCCGGATCAAGGATTAGGCTACGGGGTAGACCTCGAGTTTAGTCCAGATGGCACTTATTTGGCGGTCGGGGAAGATCAGCGAACCGCGAAAGTCTACCGAACAAAAGATTGGTCGCTCGTGTATGAATTTAAACCAAAGGAAGGGTGGTGTGGAGGTTGTGGTACACTGGTTGCCTTTGATAGCGAAAGCAGACAGCTACTCAAGCTTTCCAATGGGGCCGCTATGGTGAAGTACGACCTTGAGTCTGGAGAAAGTACTAGCGAGTTTCGCGAGGATTTTGATGACATCGTTTCTGTTGCGTTTCACCCATCAAGTCAGTCGTACCTTGCGGCAAACGAAGATTCCGTCTGGGTGTTTGATGCGCAAGATCAGCTGGTATCAAGTTTTAGGGTGTCAGGGGCACTAAGCGATGCTACATTTCATCCCACCGAAGAATTACTCGTCTTGGCAATGGACAAGGTCACCGTGGAAACGGACTTGCAGGGAAAGGAGATTCGGCGATTTGATGGGATTCTCAATGTTTCCTCTACAGGTCTTGATTATGATTTGGGAAGTTATTGGGAATATCACATTGCCAAGTGGGTAAAATACAAACCAGCAAGATTGCTCTCCGGAAATGCTTTCTTCGTTGGGAAAACGGGTGAGAAAGCCCGGAAGTGGAACGTTAAATCTGCTTCCATCAGCATGGAATATTTGGGCCATGAGAAAGGAATCTTGTGTTTTGAACGAATCAATGAACATACGATCGCGACAGGAGGAGGAGATGGCAACATTATGATTTGGAATGAAAGTACAGGACAATTGATTCATAAGATCAAGGCCCATCGTGAACCGATCTTCGATTTAAAACTGAGCAATGATGGAACCTTGTTGGCATCCAGTGCTTGGGATGGAGTCATCAATTTATGGAATACTGCGACGTGGGATAGGTATAAATATGTCTACAATGAGGGCAATTCAGCTTACGAGATCGAGTTCACTGCAAATGATGCGTACCTGGTGACTGCTTTGCTTGATAAGTCGCTTCAGCTCCTGGAAGTCGAGACTGGTAGGTTTGCTACGGAACTGGTTGGACATACAAATATCGTTACTTCGATTGAGGTAAAAAGCAATAGTATTCTTACCTCAGGTTGGGACGGAAGTATCATTGAATGGGATCTATACAGTGGTTTGATCAAGCGAAGAATAAAGAATGGATCTTCCGTATTTGCCGCAAAATGGTTCAATGATCAACTTGTGAGTGTTGGCTCGGACCGGCTGCTGAAATTCTGGGACACGAACGGTAAAGTGGTCAAGTCCATTGAAGCACATCAGGCAGAAATCACCGGACTGCAGTTGAATGAATCTGTATTGATGACCAGCGACGTGGACGGTGTCACCAAGTTTTGGAACCTTTCGAATACGGACGAACTGTATCAACACATCCAGATAGGTAAGAATGACTGGATGGTTCGTTCCCCGGAAGGGTATTTTGATGCTACGAATGCTGCGATCTCAACGATCCACTTTGTCCGAGGTATGGATGTGATCGGGGCGGAACAAGTGATGGAAGAATTCTATGTTCCAGGTTTGGTGGAAGAGATTTTTACGAGTGGAAAAGGTAGGACCTCGGTCGGTGCTTTGATTGACAAGTCTCCTCCTCCGCTAGTCAAACTCAATGGAGTGGTCAAGCAGGATGGTGCTGCTACGCTTTACTTGAAAGTAGAAGATAAGGGTGGAGGAGTAGAAAAGGTCAAACTCTACCATAATGATAAACTTGTTCCATTTGAAGAATCCCTGCAAAGGTCCAGATCTGAGGAGAATGCCAAGATCTTTACGTTGGAAGCCAGCCTTGTTTCGGGGCTCAATGAATTTTCTGCAAGTGCCGCCTCAAGCAGTGGCATAGAATCGAACAGGGCAAGTATCACATTCTACTCGGACAGCAAGGTCCCGGGAAGCGTTTGCCATATTCTAGCTGTCGGGATCAATGAGTACCAAAATACAAGTTTGAACCTTAACTACGCTCGCCCCGATGCCGTTTCCTTTTCAGAACAAATGAAAACCCAAGGGGAAGCTATCTACAATAAAGTGGTGGTCCATCCACTTTATGATCGGGAGGCCTCCAAAGAAGGTATTTTAAGCGAGATTCGTGCTCTGCAGGATGAGGTATCCATCAATGACGTTTTCATTTTCTACTATGCGGGACATGGCAGTATGGTCGATGGAGATTTTTACCTGGTCTCAAGTCAGGCCAGTCGATTGTACGACAATGGAAAGATTCGTGAGTACGGGATACAGGCCTCTGAACTACAAGAAGCAATGCAAGAAATCAAAGCGTTAAAGCAACTGGTAATTATGGATGCTTGTCAGTCGGGCGGCTCGGTGGAACTTATTGCCCAACGTGGAGCACCGGAAGAAAAGGCAATTGCCCAACTCTCAAGAAGCTCGGGTATTCATGTGATGGCAGCAGCGGGTAGCGATCAATATGCGACTGAATTTGAATCACTAGGGCACGGGCTGTTTACGTACGCATTGTTGTCTGCTTTGAGTGGTGAGGCAGATGGGGCCCCTAAGGACGGAAAAGTCACGATCTTTGAATTGAAATCATATTTGGACGACCAGGTCCCCGAACTAAGTTTGAAATACAAAGGCACTCCTCAGTACCCGCACACCTTTTCCATCGGACAAGATTTTCCTGTCGTTGTGATTGACCGTTAATTTTTTTTTTCGGTCCTGTAATATTTCCAGACATTGCTGCACTAATGGATGTAAATAAGAAGCTATGAAGCGTACATCAACTAAAAATGCAAACTGGACCAGAATACTGATACTTGTAGTGGGAGTATTGGTAGGATCTTTTATCCTAAATACTTCCAATGCGCAGGGTTTGCAAAACTCATTGCTGTGGGAAATATCCGGCAATGGCATCCAGAAATCCTATGTGTATGGCACTTTTCATTTGCTACCCCAAGAGGACTTTAGATTGACTGAAAAAGTTACCACAGCCTTTGACGCTTCAGAACAAATCGTCATGGAGCTGGACATGGATAATCCCAATATGCAGATGGAAATGATGCAGAATATGGCCATGACCGACGGGACCACTTTGGATAAAATTATTGGAGAGAAAGACTTAAAGTTATTGGACGAGCAATTGAAAGCTGCCGCAGGTTTCGGGGTGGTGCAGGCGAACACATTCAAGCCCTTCATGGTCGAAACGTTTTTGTTACCCACGTTTATTGAGGGCACTCCGGCAAGCTATGAAATGAGCTTTGTGCAGCGTGCATTGGAGCAACAAAAGGAGATACTCGGATTGGAGACGGTGCAGTTTCAGACTTCATTGTTCGATGAGATTCCATATGAGGATCAGGTGGATGACCTCGTGGAAATGCTTAGAGATCGGGAACCCATGGAAACCTTGTTTGCGGACATGATCAAAACCTACAACGAAGAGGATATCAATTCGCTTTATGATGCAAGTGCAGACTACTTTTCCGAGAAAGAGATAGCCATTTTACTTCACAGAAGGAACAATGATTGGATTCCAAAGATCGGGGACCTTGCCAAGGATAAGTCGACATTCTTTGCTGTAGGTGCTGGGCATCTGGGAGGAGAGCAAGGTGTGATTAATTTATTGCAGGAAGCAGGTTACAAGGTCAAGCCAGTAGATCCATTGTAAGCAGATATAAACATAGATGCGTTGTTGATTGTAAACTAATCCTAATCCATCTAAGTCGGAGCTGAATCAGTTTTTCCGGTGTTTCAATAGTATCGACTCAGTTAAAATCCTGATAATTATAGTAAATAGAGACATATTTATAGTTTTTGGTCAAACAAGCATTGAGCTGAGAGGTTCTACACTTCGCACAAACAAACGAACTTTTAAGCATGTCTTCAGATATTCCAGTAGGCGAATTTCGTGAAGGAGATATGGGGCAGAGCTCTATCAAGATAGAGCGAATGGAGGAAATTTTTGATCGAGCTAAAGGCCAAATTGATACCCCACATCGACACGGATACAATACTGTGGTTTGGGTGCGGGAAGGTGAAGGGTCTCACATCATTGATTTCAATGAATATGAGTTTGGGAAGGACCATGTGTTCTTTGTAGGTCCTGGTCAAATTCATCAGGTAATTACCAGGTCACGTCCAAGCGGTTGGGTCATTACGTTTCAGGATGATTTTGTTGTACAATCCGGGTTAGGAAGGGATTTTCTAATCAATGTGAACTTGTTTCGGCAGTACAGTGAGAGCCCTCCCATAATAATAAGTGATCCCTCCAGACTTTTGCGGATCATGGATCTGCTGTATGAAGAATTTAATCATGAAGCCTTTGAGTATCAAAGTAGTGCACAAGGAGCAGCCTTGAAGCTCTTCTTGATTGAATGTATCAAGTATTGTGACCCCGAAAACAGAAAAGCAAGTGAGGTGGCATCGCCGCTCTTAATCAATTTTAAGAGTTTAGTCAACGCGCACTTTCAGAAAAAGCACAAAGTAGCAGAGTATGCTGAAATGCTTTCAGTAACACCGAAGTATCTGAATGAAGTGATCAAGAGTACCATCGGTGTTACAGCCAAAGATTATATCATAGACCGGATTATGATTGAAGCAAAGAGACTGCTGTTACATACAGATGATTCTGTCAAGATGATCGCAATTTCGGTAGGCTTTTCAGAGCCGCTTCATTTCAACGCTTTCTTTAAGAACAAGATGGACGTGACGCCTTTGCAGTATCGCAGAGATCTCAAAGACGGCTAAAAAAGCGAATAATCGGAAAATTATGTAGTTCTCCCTGACATTTTTGTAATACCCTTCCTGTTATATACACGTACATTTGATGTACATACATATTTATACATTATGAATCGCAAGAAGTTCTTATCAAAACTAACAAAAGGCTCACTATCCACGGTGTTAGGAGCATCTGTTCTGAAAGCTTCCGGAAACGTAGAGGAGCCAGTCGAGAAAGAATTAGCGCAAGTAGGATTTAATCATATAAAGACAATGGAAACAAAAACAGCAACAACCGTCCTGCATAAAGCAGACACCAGAGGTCATGCAAATCATGGCTGGCTAAACTCTCATCATACGTTCAGTTTTGCCAACTATTACAATCCTGAGCGAATGCACTTTGGAATGCTGCGCGTGTTGAATGACGATACGGTAGCACCAGGCAAAGGCTTTGGGACACATCCGCATGACAACATGGAAATTATCTCCATCCCCCTAAGTGGTGATTTGGAGCACAAGGACAGTATGGGTACCTCCGCAGTGATTAAGGAGGGAGAAATTCAGGTGATGAGTGCCGGAACGGGCATCTATCACAGTGAATACAATGCCAATACGGACAAGGAAGTCAAATTCTTACAAATCTGGATATTCCCAAATGAAAAAGAGGTGACTCCGAGATACGATCAAATTCAGATCTCCGAATTAGCCAGCCCAAATACCTTCTCTCAGATTCTGTCTCCTACAGAAGATGATCAGGGAGTTTGGATCCATCAAGATGCTTGGATGCACATGGGCCAATTTGACACGGAGACTGAAACGACTTATTCCTTCAAGAGAAACGGAAACGGCGTTTATGCTTTTGTTCTCGAAGGAGAAGCAGAAATCGAAGGCCAACCACTTGGCAAAAGAGATGGTTTTGGCATCTGGGATACTGAAGAATTCGCTGTAAAAGCGCAAGCAGGAGCAAAGATCCTGTTGATGGAAGTACCAATGAATTAATACCTGTAGTAAACACAAAGTCTATAACTAGGAAGCGGGATCAGCATGACAGTAACTCATCCTTAAGCTAAAAGGATGGCTGATTGTCATGCGAATTCCTTCCAATAAAAAATGAAACTACAAGGATGAGGTTACTGAAGACGGTGATTCATCAGTAAAAGCCCTTAGCTGAAAAGAGAGTACTTTATGGTCAGCTGATTTCCATTTTTCCATCGGATCCATCCCTTGCCAACTTCTTTAAGGTTGGCATCTACCAATTTCACAAACGTCCAATCATCTTGAACAAGCACAGGCTGGAGATACTCGTAGTTCAATGATACTTTCGAGGCACTTTCTTGAGGTTTTGTGTGGATCGTTTGGGAGGATTTCAAAGGTTGAATGCTATTGACTGAAAGTAGCATTTCAGGCCAGGTGATCAGTCGTCCTTGCGATTTATCGATATAGTGGATTTTCCCGTTCTGTTTATTGGATTCTACTTTTAGGAAATCATGGCCTTGTCCTATTACCTTAAACATCAAGATACCGTAGTCCAATTTCATGTGCTCAGGAAACAGCCAAGGAGGAGCATAAGCGGTAGTAAACCCTACTTCTGTCTGTTGAAATACCAAACTGTCCACAGGTAAGTGCTCATCCAGCGATTTTTCAAGGTTCACGCCACCGTAAAAATTGAGCTTTGGGTGCTCATAAAAGTTGGGCTGGAAGAGTCCAATACCCATGTTTGATGGAGATTCGAGTCGCTTGCTGGGTACTAGTGTGGCGAAATGGACAGGAGGTTTTGTCAAAAGTTCGATACGTACTTCTTTTGACTTCTGTCGTTCGAGGTATCGATAATGCGTAATGCCATACAGGATTAGCAAGAGAATGAGTAGTCCCCAGTTGGCCTTGACTAAGGTATGTGTTTGGACTGATCTTGCAATTAGAATTGCAATGAAAACAGCAATTCCTGCAAACAAGAAACCCCAACCTAGAACAATTGCCGCTGCTGCAAGCATTTGACCTTTGCCCACTCCGGCAATTCCTGCTAAATACACACCTACCACGAAGGAAACAACCGGGACGAGTAACAAGAATGCAATGTTAGCAGGCTTAGGGGACTTCATAGGGAACTCAATTAAGGACAGTATGAAGTTAGTATAAGAAACGGTTATTCGAATACAACTTCGTCGAGATAGATCTTGTGAGGGAACAAGGAACTACTTGAAAACAGCACCAATCCGGTCCGGATACAGCTCAAATCCATTTTTTTTGTTTTGATGGTGTATTGTTTCCATTCGGTGGAAAGCTTCACCTCAATTTCTCCTTTCGCTGAATCAGGATAGGGTTTGTCTGAACCGATCAAACCAAAACCGATCTTTGCGGTAACCTCAGCATCTGCTTTTGCCCAGAAAGTGAATTTTGTGGCTCCGGTCAGATCATAGCCTCCCAGAATATCTCCCCAGTCATTAGCAGGGTCCATAAGTCCTAAGCCATACCAGTCCCTCCGAGCGTTGTAGCTGATCATCAAAGAGGCTTCACCTGCATGTACTTCTTCTTTTTCCCGTAATTCAACATCCATCGCTTCATAGTTTCCCATAAAACCAGAGGCGGCATACGGATTATCTTCTCCATCCTTGTAAACATAAAATGGAAGCTGTGCCTTTGGAACCAGATGCTTTACGTTCCTGCGATCGGCATCCTGCACGACTGTGGAGGAAGTAGCAATACCCATATTCTCGGCATCTGATACCATGGCATAGACCTTAATGGGGCCGTCTTCTTTTGGGAGGTAGATTTCAATCCCGTCTCCACTCGATCGGTGCGCTAGCGGCAGAATTTGATCCCTTCTTTTCCGGCTACCTGTACGTTGATTGTAACTAAAGGAAATTTCCAAGTCATCTTCTTCTTTGTCCTTGGTTTCCAGATTTACCTCAATCCAGCTACCACTTTCAAAAGGACCGTTGGGTACTTCAAAATTTTCAATTGCAGGAGGGTGGTTTACTGGTTCTTCTCCCGTAAAAGCGTTCCTGATTGCCCAGAATTGAGGACGTTTCAGACCGTTTACGTGGGTCAACAGCCATGGTGCCAGGTGATCGGTACCATTCGCATAGTGAAAGAAATAAACACCTAAACAAGTGGGTTTGGGTTGGATCCAGTCTTTATACCCGGTAGCGATTTCCAGATATTTGCGTTCGTCTGAAGGTTCGATGATGACACCATTAGCATCCGTTTGGGAGTCCCATTCGCCGGTAACCCCATATTCCGTGATTACGTAAGGCTTGGTAATGTTCATTTTTTTCAATTCTACAGGCAGAACGTCTGCTCCGGGACCATAGCAGTTGATACCGTAGATATCAAGTGAAGGCACATGCTTTTCCCACCATGGTAAACCAAAGGTCCATGCCTCTACAGAAGTAATTGGGTGCATGGGGTCTGAGGCCTTAATAGCACTACAGACTTTTTCGAGCAATTTAGAGTATGCCTCTTTTTCCTCGTCGGTGGCTGTATTGAGGTAAACTTCATTGCCGACTCCCCAAGTAAGCACAGCGGGGTGCTCCTTGAACTGAGCAACGACTTCAAGTGCATTGTTGTACATGTCTTCTTTACCTTGGGCGTCGTTTAGGTAGTCAAACGAATCGTCATCCTCCATACCAGGTCGTCCATGTCGCATCCAGATACCTACCATGACCTTGATATTATGCCGATGCGCGGCATCCAGTAGCGAGCGGGTATTTTCGTTGGTGGCCCAGAGCCGAATGGAATTCACACCAAGAAACGTGAGTTCCTCAAAATAGGCATCATAGTTTGCCACATCATGATCATATCCAAAGGTGACCCCTTTGACTTCAAAAGGCTGATTGTTTAGCATGAAAGACCATGTTCCATCCGTTTGGATCACCTTCACTTGACTTGATATAATATTTAGGGAGAAAAAACTAACTAAAAGGGAGGAGATGATTCTAGTGAACATAACGAATGATAATGTTGATTTTTCCGTAATCTCTTACAACCTGACGCTAAAGGATGTAATCTGTTTCACAACTGCGAACCAAGTTTCATGGTTTACCTAAAAGGAGATTTCGAAGTTTCTTATTTTCATGGCCTAAGTTACCCTTAAATGACGCATCCTGGACGCTCTTCAGTAGGTGATGTGGATTATGGTATGTATGTTGAGCTAAAATAGGCTCTCAATTTGTAACTTCAAGGACAATCAAAATCAATATAAATGACTCGATATCTAACAATGCTATTCGCTCAACTCATAACATTCGTTACGTTAGCACAAGTGAATCCTATCCTGAATGTTGACCATTTCAAGTTGGAGAGTGGGTTGAGTGTTTTTCTTAATCGGGACACCACAGCCAATCAGGTTTTTGGCGCTATCATGGTAAATGCCGGCGCTAAACATGAAGATCCAAATGCGACCGGAATGGCCCATTACCTTGAACATATGCTATTTAAAGGAACTGACCAATATGGCACAACGGATTTTGCAGCGGAAAAACCCTATTTAGATTCAATTAGTGTGTTGTATGAAAAGTTGGCATTGACCAAAGAAGAAGATCAAAAAGTTGAAATTCAGCAATTGATCAATGACCAGGCCGTGCAGGCATCCAAGTTTGGACTTCCAAATGAGTTTGATACGATGTTAAAGTCGATCGGTGCAACAGGCGTAAATGCATTTACCAATTATGAAATGACCTTTTACCATAATTTATTTCCAAGCCATGAAATTGAAAAATGGTTAGTACTGTACGCGGAGCGATTTCGAGAACCTGTTTTTCGCAGTTTTCAATCCGAACTCGAAGTGGTGTATGAGGAAAAAAATAGAGCTATGGACAACTTTGAACGGCGGATTTATGAGGAGGTAGGTCGTCAGATGTTTCCGAATTTGCCTTATGGGCAATGGTCTGTTTTGGGAACTGTTGAGCACTTGAAGACGCCTTCGCTGGAACGAATGTATGCCTTCTACGAAGACAACTATGTTGCTGAAAATATGGCACTTATTCTTAGTGGGAATTTTGATGCTGAGAAAGTAAAATCGTTGATAAAGCGCGAGTACAGTGATTTTCGTCCGGGTAAGCCGAAGGTGGTTTCACTTCCAAAAGTAGAAGCTATCAAAGGGGAGAAACGGGTAAAAAAGCGAATGACCCCTATAAAAGCAGGATTTCTGGGATATCAAACGGTAGGAATGCGCCATCCGGACCGGATAGCATTGAGTGTAGCAGAGTACTTGTTGAGTAATAATTCGGAGACAGGCTACATCAATCAGTTAATGAATGAAGGTGAGATGATCTATTCAGGTGGGATTCCAATGCATTACAATGACGAAGGTGCCATCGTTTTCTTTTACGTACCGAAAATTTTGGTGCAGTCACTTGGCAATGCAGAGAAGAAAATGAAGATGCAGATTCAAAAAGTAAAAGACGGAGATTTTTCGGATGATTTACTGGAATCAGCAAAAAATGACCTTATAGCCGAATTCAATGCCAGACTGGATAATCTAACTTCCCGGGGTATATTGATCGGTGGTGCATTCAATATCGGATTTGATTGGGATAAAACGCTTACCTATCCAGCCTTGGTTGATGCGATCACAAAGGAGGATATACAGAGGGTAGCTCAACAATATTTTGGAGAAAACTTGCTTAAAATGACTTCTCGGACAGGCTTTCCTAAAAAGACAAAATTGGATAAGCCTGGATTCAAAGCAGTTAAACCCGACGATAAAGTCAGGTCCACCTTTTACACGGATTTTCAGCAGCTTCCATCCGAGCAGTATGAACCAAAGTTCCTTGACTTTGTGAATGATGTAGATAGATTTTCTTTTCAGGGAGGGCATACCATTCTTGCATCTACAAATCCAATCAATGACTTTTTTGAGCTAACCATTCGGTATCATATTGGTCGATTATCAGACCCTGAGCTTATTGAAATGACAGATTTATTTGAAAATTCAGGAGCAGGAGATTTCGAGTTGACACAATTGAAAGAGCGGTTTTCTTCACTCGGCATTAGCTATAATTTTCGGACCTATCAAAATGCTGTTGATGTAAGTCTTAGTGGTCGAGAGGATAATTTGGAGGCTGGGTTAAGATTGTTGAACCAACTATTTCAAAAACCACGGATGGATGAGAAAGCGAAGAAAGTGTATGTAAACAAAACGGTCGCTGAATATAAGCTGGAAGAGCAAAATCTTAATCTCATGGGTAGAGCATTGTATGATTTTGCAACGTTTGGTCGTGAATCCTTTTACTTGTCTAGAAAAAGTAAGAATGAGCTTAAGTCAATCGATGAGAACGCACTTATTCAGAAAGGACAAAGAATATTTCAGGAGTACAGTACTACCACCTTTTTTTCCGGAAATACAAATGCATCCGAATTAGCTGAGATGTTACAAACCAACCTACCAATGACAGAGGAAGAAAAGCGGGCACCTTTTCGGTATCTGGAAGGGAAATCCTACGACGCCAATACGATCTTTTTTGTCCATCAAAAGAAGGCCATCCAAAGCCAGGTGTATTTCCACGTTTCGGGAGGCGATTTTAAGAATAGCGACTTTCCGAGAGTTCAGGCATTCAATAGTTACTTTGGTGACGGATTTACTGGCTTAGTATTACAAGAGATACGTGAGTATCGATCACTGGCATACTCAGCAGGAAGTGTTTACGTCAGACCAGCTATACCAGACAAGAAGGGCCGGTTATTGGGCTATATTGGATGCCAAGGTGATAAAACAGGAGATGCAATTCCCGTAATGATCGATCTGCTCAAGGAAATGCCACGTAAAGAGGAGCGTATGGAGGCCTTAAGAAGCTCCTTGCAACTGAAGACAGTTACACAATATCCCAACTTTAGACAAAAACCAAGTAGAATTTATAACTATGAACTGAATGGTTTTCATGAAGATCCCAACAAAAAAGCATTCAATGGTTACAGTTCGGTAGACATGGATTTCGTCAGTAGCTTTTACGAAGAGAATATAAGGGGTAACCCTTACGTGATAACTATTTACGGAGATAAACGAAAAGTAGATCTCGACCAGTTACGAAAATTCGGAGAAGTCGTAGAGTTGAGTCAAGAAGACTTCATAAAATTCTGAGGCTTAAAAGAGCTTCCTTCTCATCTCTTTCTTTTCGCTATGCTTTTTCTTAGAGGTCAATCGCTTTTGCTTGGCTGCTTTTGTAGGTTGGGTAGGTCGGCGAGCCTTCTTTCTTGCAAAAGCTTTCGCAAGCATTCGATCTAGTTTTTTAAAGGCAAGTTCCTTATTCTTTAGTTGAGATCGCTTCGCCTCTGCTGTAATGATCAGGTCACCCTCCTTGGTCACCTTGGAGGCATGTGCTACAAGAACCAGTTGTTTCTGTGGGTCACTAAGGATTGTGGAATTTGTTACACTCCATCGAAGAATTACTTTCGTCTCCACCTTGTTCACGTGCTGACCACCCGGACCACCACTCCTGGAGGTGGTTACCTGAATTTCGCTCAATAGGTCGTTGCTTGAAATGCCTTTCATTTTGCTATTACGCTTAAGAATGAGCAAAGATCGAAATTTATTTTTTCGGACTGTCACTTTTTTGTTCCTCGCAACACTATTACCATTGAAGGCATTAGCATGGTCAGTACAAAGCAATCAGCATTTTTAACACTCTATGAGCCCGTACACGAGCGATTTGAAAAATATTGCCGTGCAAGCGCATATGGAGGCTATCCCTATGAGGATTTGATGAATGACTGTTTGCTAAAAGCGTACGATAAGCTCGATGTTCTGGAAGACCCTCAGGCATTTTTGAGTTTCTTGATCGGAATAAGTCGAAGACTACTAGCAAATGCCTCCAGAAAAATGAAGCCTGAATCCATGGCGGAGATGATGCAGCCCATTGACATTGGGAGTGCAGAGTCCTCCATGAAAGTTCAGTTTCTTCACTGGTGTCTGAGCCATCTTCCGGACACTCAAAAAGAGGCCCTTGTGCTGTACGAGATTGTTGGTTTTTCGGTAAGGGAAATTGCCATTTCGTTAACAGTATCGGAGGAAAATGTGAAAAAGCGACTGAGTCGTGGAAGGAAGAAGCTAAAGGAGATTGTTACTGCAGCAATGCAACATGAGAAAGGAGTAAAGCATGAATGAAGAACACATGATCGCGGATTTGTTTGAAGCAGCCAGGAGCGAAAAATCCGTTCGTACCCTGGGCGATGTGGAGAAATTCATGCAAGCTACTACAGCTGGCGCCAGTTCAAGCTTACTTATAAAATGGTTAAAACAAAATAAGATGAACATGCTAATTACAACTAGCGGTCTTATCATCACAGCCACGATTTTTTTGTTCCCTCAAGCTGAGCGTTCAAATGAAAGTGTGATGGCCGAAACGGAGCAGATCGTCCCGGTTGATCCGCCGTCAAAGATCCCATTGATGGCAGACTCGACAGTGCAAGAGACCTTTCAGGAAAAGGAAACTAGTTCAATGAAGAAAGTCGAGGTGGTTGTTGGTGAGGACAAGGAAGAGGTAAAACAAACGCCGGTTGTCGAGCACACTTCAGAGGATAGTAGGCTGCAGGCTGCAAAAAGTGAGCAACTAGCCTCTCAAGAAGCGTCAACATTGAAGGAGGAAAAGAAGCAGCCCATTGAAAGAGCTTCGGAAGAATTTAGTGTGGTACTGGTCAGTAGGGGTGGGCGTGCGTCTGCCGACGCGTTCACCACCTACCTGGATGAAAATCTACGCCTGCTTCAGCACGACTTTTCAAGTTCAGCTTCGTCCGATGAGATCCGGAAGTTCACATTGAAGTTGGGCAATGGAATTGAAGCTAATTTTCGGATGCAAGTGGTGGGATTTGAGCAGCTGGAATTGCGCTGGAAAGCCAGTCCGGATGGAGAGATTAAAGATCTTTGGTATCGAATCGACGATGATGAAATCAAAGCGCTGGATTTCTCTAGCGATCAAAAGTTCTCCGTTCGTGTCAAACACCGGCATCAGGAGTTTTAAAGAAAAAAAGCACTTCCAAAGTGGGAGTGCTCTCTTTGATTTCCTAGAATTTGGTTTGTCTAATCCATAAAGATTGGCTTAGCCTTGCTTCTCGTGCTTGACCCAATCTACTTCCATCACCCATTCTCCTTCCATCGGGGCGTCGGTTATTTTGGCAAAGTTGAGGATCGCGAACATAGGCTCCGGATACTTGTCTCCTTCACCTGGATTGCGGTAGACTTCATTGCCATCCAGAAGGTAGACTAAATCGCTGCCTTCCCACGCTACACTGTACTCGTGAAATTCGTTTAAGGTGACGGGGAAGTTTCTTCGACTACTTTCCCAATCTCCTTTGTCGCATTCTCCCAGACTCACAATTGCACCCGTAGTGAATTCATCTTTCATGTGATCCCCGTGATGTTCGAAGATGTCTATTTCTCCCGAACCTGTCAGCGGCCAACACACGGTTTCATCTGCTTCCTGAACTGGGGGTTCATTATTCTGTGCACCCAAAAGCCACCAAGCTGGGAACATGCTGGGCTCTCCATTGCTAGACAGTCTCAGTCGTGCGGTCCAACGCCCTTTCACGAATTCTTTTCGATTCTTTGAACAAATACGTCCTGCAACGTACTCGGTATCTGGGTGCTGATTCCCGTGTTTGTCAAAATTGTCACACGGACGTTTTTTGTCAATTTTAACAACTTTCAATTTCAGGGTACCATCGCTTACTTCACGAGTACCATACTCGCCATCCGGCACATAGCAGTGGTTCTCATTGTTTACCCAAATACGCTGATCCTGCCAGTTGTCAGTGTTAAAGCTTTCAAAGTCATCAAAAAAATCAACAGTCCATTGGGCTGTTTCAGCCGCTTGCTCATCCTCCGAAGACGAAGATTGCTGAGAATTGGTGCAATTCATTAATAGAACAACGATTAATAGGTTAAGTAAAAGGTTAGGTGCTTTCATAGAGGTCCATTTAAGGTCAATTTAGAAAAATAGGGGTGAGGATCAAAACCCACTGCGCTAGAATCAGCCGCCCGGTAAGATCGACACTCATTTTGATTCTTTGATAAATCGAACTATTATTGTATTTATAGTTCGATTTATAAATTACTGATTGACAATGAGTAAACTAAAAGCATTGAAATATCTGGTAGGTTTTGTCCTTCCGATACTGACCTGGTTCAGTTTCAACTCACATGGTTGGGTAACTTTTATGCCATTGCTTTATACCTTCTTTCTACTGCCATTGATTGAGCTACTGATACCTCCGGATCCGCAAAACACGGACGACGTAGAAGAAGCCACACGGTTGGACAATGTGTTGTACGACCTTCAGATCTATCTCATTGTCCCGGTACAGCTTTTTATTCTGGTAAGTTTTCTTTTTGCCATGGAGGAGGTCGGTCTGACGCTTGTAGATACGGTCGGTCGGATTTCTGCTATGGGATTGTGCTGTGGTATCTTAGGTATCAACATTGGTCACGAATTGGGTCATCGAAGTAGATGGTACGAAAAATGGATGGCCAAGATTAATCTTATGACCTCCCTGAACATGCACTTCATGCATGAGCACAACCAGCATCATCACAAGATGGTGAGCACACCGGATGACCCTGCCACAGCGAGATTTGGTGAGCCCTTGTATCGGTTTTGGCTTCGATCCATCTCAGGGGTGTATCAATGGGCGTGGAAATTGGAAAGTAAACGGTTGGAAAGGAAAGGTATACCATTTGTGTCTTTCCGAAACCAAATGATCACGGATCATGTAATTGAGTTAAGCCTGCTTATCGCAATATGGTACTTCTTCGGCTGGGTTATTCTAGGCTATTTTGTCATTGCAGCCCTTATTGGGCATCTTTTGCTGGAGACGGTCAATTACATTGAGCATTATGGGTTGGTTCGATCCAAAGTAGGAGATCGGTATGAGCGAGTTATGCCACATCACTCCTGGAACTCTGATCATTTGCTAGGTAGATTGAATCTATTTGAGCTCTCCAGGCACTCAGATCATCATTTCATTGCTAGTAGGAAGTATCAGATTTTGCGACACATGGATGAGTCCCCCCAGATGCCAACAGGATATCCTGGCATGATGGTGCTTTCTACCATTCCACCACTTTGGTTTTGGGTCATGAACGCCAGAGTCCGTAATCTCAGCTTTAGGGACCTTGCTGAAACCTCCTAGATAGGTGCCATGGGCTCCTGAGGGTTATCTTAGCCATGCGTGATTTTTGAATTTACCTATCAACTAAGCAATCTAACTTCCATTGGGACGGAAATCCATCGTACGGGATCGCAAACCTCTTAACGACAAAGCCAAAAGTTGGATCAGGGAACTGGTACCGCTGTTGCAGGACAAGGCATTGGATGCCTTAACATTGGATGAACTTGCCGCATTGATGGGTAGAAGTAAGAGTACGATTTATTCCTACTTTGCCACGAAGGAAGAAATATACCAAACGGTAGTGCAGCTGGTCTTGGAGGATCTGGTTGATACCATATCTCGGAAAGCACTGGAGGAAGAAGACATGGAGAAAGTACTGGAACACATGCTTATTACCATCAGCGAAGGGATCGAGGGCATATCCATTCACTTTCTTGGGCAGATCCGGCAGCATTTTCCAGAGGTATGGCAGATCATTGAAGGGTTTACGGATTTACTTTTGGCAAACTTTGAAGAAATCTATTCCCGGGGAATGGAGTCTGGGACCTTTAGAAAGTACAATCTAAAGTTGCTGCTGGCACTGGATAGGCATTTTGTGATGTCAATTATGACAGATGCCAGCATGTTTGATGGTCAGGGTTTGCGTTTAGACCAGTTGGTAAAGGAGTACATCGAGCTTCGGTTATATGCCCTTCGCAAAACACCTTGAGTGATAAAATAAGCTGGTGGCCATGGTTTTCTTCCTTTTAACATTCTCAGACAGGTTTGCGTAAAACAAGTGAAACGTTACCTCTCTTTTAGCATCCTCTATGTCTTTCTTGCCCAATCGATTAGGAAGCTACGTGCCCAACTGTTCTTCGCATGCATCAGATGATGTGGACAAAGCAGGATTTTAAAAAGATGCTCGACAGAGCAATGAAGGAGTGTGACTCACAGTAAAGAGGTAATGAATCCAATGGAAAATCCAACAGCGGATCCTCTATCTTCCCAGAAGTCCACCTTCCTCCACACTTGATTTTGGTAAAGACTCAAGGTCAATGCGGATTTTTCGTCGACATAGTATTCTAGCGTCGTCAAGAAAATGCTTGTGAAGATTGATTTTGATTTTGACCTTACTACGACTTGCTGACCGTCAATTTGTGCAGTGGGAAACTCATACAACTTGATTCCGGGCATTGGTGAAAACATCAGCCGAAAGGTCTTGTCTCCAAAGCGGTAGCCGGGAGCCAGCATCACATCGGTAAACTGAACGGTCCCTTCCACACTATTTGTGGCAGTGCTGTTTGGAAGGTTGTAGTTGGCGCTGTAGGTATCATAATTGAGTCGAATGAAAAAATCATTGTTATTTCTGACTCGGTACTCGATGGAAGTGCCGATCCGAACTGAACCTCCGATCAGCTCAGAATTGGGCACTTGATAGCCTGCATCAATTGAGGGAAGGAAAATGCGGCTCCAAAAGGTTGCTGTTTGTTCTTCGTTTGTTTCCTGGGCAAAAAGGCTCCAGGTAAGAAGGAACAAACTGAGCGTTGTTTTAATCTTTCTGATCATCGATCGATTGGTTGTCTTTTAGTGGGATTGTAGCCTCGGCTCCATCTCTTTCTGCACGATAGTGTGGAGACATGATTTCTATTTCAGCCTCGTTAAAAACATCGAGGATATTTGCATGTAATTGTGACAATGCTTTTGGTTTCAATTCAGGATGACTTAAACCCACATTTAGTTCGTAGACTACATAGAAGTCATCTAATTTCTTCTGTAAGATCAGTGGTTCTTGCGTGCTATCGAGTAGGACTGTGCGATTAGCAGCATTAACAAGTAGTGTGTGGACTTTTTTCCATGAGACATCGTATCCAATGCTGATTTCTGTATGCAAGATGATTTTTTCCTTGTCCTTTCCTGTGTGATTACGGATGGCTGAGCCCAATATCTTCGCGTTTGGAATATTGATTTCCTCTCCTTTGAATGAATCCAGGCGAACCGCAAAAGCACCAGTAGCCGCCACTTGACCAAAGGTCTCTGCAATCGTCACCCAGTCTCCTTTTTCAAAGGCATGCATGTACGTCAATACAATACCGGCCATATAGTTGGCGATCACGGAGCTGCCACCTATAGTAATAAGAGCGCCAAGAAACGTAGCTATGCCTTTGAACGCAAGAGATTCGTAACCGGGCATACTAGGGAGAATGACAATGATGGTCAGCACATAAATCAAAAAGGTGATAATCCCTCCGGTGGTACGTGCCGTTCTTGGATGAAATCCGGGAAAGTGGAAATTGCCTTTGACGACGCCGTTCACGATGTACTTCACGGCCTTCATCAGGTATTTGGCAACGATGATGGTGATGATAATACTGAAGAGCTTTGGGAGATAGCTAATCAAGCTGTTAAACAACACTTCCAGTGGTTCAAAAATTAAGGCGACCAATTGATCGGAGATATCCTCCGTGGCTGGTATTTCGCTGAGTATTGCGACCAGGGCCAAATAAAGAAAAGAAAGCGAGACAATCAACTGCAAGCCATTGACCATACTCGCGATAATGAGTTCCTGCTTTCCTACATTGATAATCTCTAATCCAAAGATCTTAAGACTCTTAAGATTGAGCTTCATCAGTTGACCTTTAAGTTTTTGTGTGAAGAAATTGATTATGTACAGTGCCATTAAGATTAAGGCGATTACGATGATGGCAATTAGGGTATCGTAAGCGTACGATTGAATGAGTTCAATGTCAAAAGCTGTCTTCATGGTGATTCGAATAGCGTGTTTTGTTGATTCTTATGCTCCCTGCATTTGTTTCCGTTCTTCGATGATTTTTTTGACCTCGCGCCGAAACTGAATGTTTTGCTGAAACTGACGTTTATTGAGAAACTCAATCAAATACGCGACGACTGCTCCCCCAAAGATTGCGATGCCTACTTCCGAAAGCACGTCCAGGACCACCGCATTGACAAACGCCCCAAACCACTCACCGTAGAGGTATTGCAAGACCCTGGCACCAATAGTGATGCCCAATCCAAGCACAAATATGAGTCCCAGGTATACTGCGTTGAAATATTCCTTGTTGATCATCAGGTCCAACTCATCTGGATTTTCTTCAAAGTGTCGAATGACTTCTTCCGTGATTTTCTGATCCGTGGGGAAGATGATACTACTAAGTTGGTTTAACATTTCACACTTCAATTTTACGAGAGGGACTAATATCGTTCATCCACGCTAAATAATTCTTCTTGCTTGTTTCTCCCTCTCAGTATGATTTCACCTTTCGTCTCAAAAGCGTAGTTACTGGAAGGAAGTGCATCTTTTAATTCACCGGAAATCAATAAATCTGACTGCAGTGTGTTGCATTGGCCCTGTATGCGTGCAGTGGTGTTGAGTACATCTCCTGTAAACACGATTTCCTTCTTAAGAGCACCAATTTCTCCAATGGTCACTTCTCCTAAGTGGATACCCGCTTTAAAATCAATTTCGATACCAAATTCCTCCCGGAATTTCGCTTGATTGGATCTAAGCGACTCTCTCATCGCAAAGAAGCAGCGAATGCAATGTGCATTTTTAAGGCCTTTTTCCAGTTTCCATGAAATCACAATTTCGTCTCCAATGTATTGGTACACTTCCCCCAATGAATCAATGATGGCATCAGACATCGTATTGTAGTAGGCCTGAAGTAGTTTGAAGTACCTTAAGTGCCCCAGTTTCTCGGCGATGGTAGTAGAAGATTTCATATCCAAGAACATGAATATTCGCTTTTCCACTACAGGTTTGTGGTACTTACCGGTAAAAAAATTTAGAAAGACCTGATGGCCCAAATTTTCACTTATGGCGGAATAAATAAGCGCAAGGATCAACGATACGGAGAGTTGGAAGAGCGTGTTGATGAAGGTGAGGCTGCCGAGAAATCGCGCTAGTTTATCCCAGGCATCCCTCGTGAAGATGCCAATGCCAGTTTCCAGCGAAAAGGCTATCGGGAAAAAGACAAAGATCAAGATCAGGAACAGAGCCAGGTAGATGACGAATTTGTAAAAGAGCTTTCCTCTCAGCGAATAATTGGTAAACCTTTTCTCCAGATAGATCATCTCCAAGCTTCCGACAATCAAGCCGACAATGATGTTGGCAATGTTGGCAAAGATCAAGACGGGAATCGTGAAGGCAATGTCGGTTTCAGGATTGAGGTTTTGGTTTCGGGTAAGTCCTAGATCTGTCAAAATGAACACCCAGCCGCTCAACCACCAGATGAGCGCAAAGGGCACGATTCGGGAGATGTTTCTTTTGGTTTTTGGAGTCAGCTTCATTTTGGCCTGACCTTCTTTTCCGAGATGGACATGACCATACTTTTCGGAGTGATCGCTAAGTCAATTAATGCAGGGTTGCGTTTTTCGGAGATACCCACCGCTTCCCAAATCATCTTGGCAACTTCTTCTCTAGGAAACGAGGCAAAATCTTTCACATTGATGTGCCGAATCAGCTTTCCTGTACCGTTAAGCTGAAGTGATGAAGGAGGCAGTTCTGCGCCCCGGTTAAATCCGAAATTGACGTGTTTGGCATACAGTGCAATGTGGCAAAACGCATCCTTGAGCTGATCGGATTTGGAGTACGCGATGGCCACCGCATTGTAGTTATCCCATATCAATTCGTTGGCTTGTGGAACAAGGTCCACGACAAAGTTTCGTAAGGCCAACGCCAACTTTTGAATGTTTTGATCATACGGAGCAATGAAGTGGTGGAGTTGGGGATTAGGTTCCATATGTCTTAAGGTCGCGTAGGTATCTAATGTCCTTAACTTTAAAATGTCTATGTGTTCGTATGCGCAAAGGTACAACGCAGACGTATTGTCTAATTTCTAGCACTTATTGATTTCTATCTTTTAAATACCTGGTTGCACCTTCAAAGCCACTGTTGATCAAATCTTCTTTCTGATTGTCAGACAGCTTTTTCACTTTCGGTCCGATGCCAACAGCCGACACCGATATGGTCCGTTCCCAATCTTCGTTGGTCAAAAGTTGGCGATTCAGACTCTCAATGACAATCGTATAAAATGCACCTACATAGTCCTGAAAATTGCTAATGGGATATGTTGCAAGCTCTTTGTTTTTTGCATCTTGAGCGATCTGCGACTCTGTGTCGATGCGCACCCCTAGTGTAGTAGGATTTGGGATCCGTACTCTTTGTCCCAGAGAATCAACTGCTACTTCATCAAAGATCTGAATGGGGAAGTTTCCTACGATGCCTCCATCAACCATCACATCCAAATTTTCACCTTCAACAGGGTCTTGGTAGGTATTTCCTACACTATCCACAAAAACAGCCTGATAATAGATCGGGATGGACATTGAGATGCGCACCGCATCTTTCACTTTCATGCTCGGGTACGATGACCTGGAAAGTACGACTAGTTGCTGTCGATTTAGACAAGTGGCTGTCAGGTACAGGTCTTTGTACCCTGCTTGGAAAAATTCGGAGAACGTGATTTCAGGATTCCCAGTCTTTTGAGCGATCAACCCGCCAACCCATTCGCTAAATTTTTCGCCCTGGTACCATCCATACCTTTTCATGGTGCGTGACAAACCACCAACAAAGAAGTATTTCCCATCATTGAATTGTTGGAATTTGGTATCGGAGATGATGCTGGTCAGCGCTTCCGAATCGTACTCTAGTGCGATTAATAGTGCGATAATTGCGCCTGCAGAGGTGCCACCCACTTTATCTACTTGATCTATGATTTGGTATTCCTCAAGTGCTTCAACCACACCTGCATAGGCTAAGCCACGAACACCCGCTCCTTCAAAAATGAGGTTTTTGATCTCCATGTTCTGACTAAAAGCAGAACCTTGTAACAGAGAAAAAGATAGTAGGCTTCCGACTAAAAAATGCCGTATGTATGTTCGACTTTTCATATAGCGCTCGGTTGTCTTTATTCTGGAGAAGGTACTAAATATTTTTTTTGACAAGCTGAAGTAAGCGTTTGTCTGGTAGTAAAAGCACAAATTTGCGGCTTTATGAAAGTAAACCTATCATCCCGAGCACAGCAACGTCTGGCACTCACGTCCTATTATGCGGTGTCGGGCTTGTGTATGGGCACGTGGACCTCTCGTATTCCTACCATCAAGGTCAATTTTGAGCTCAACGAGGCTGCTTTAGGAAATTTACTTTTCATTATGCCCATTGCCTCCATTGTAGGCATTCCCTTCTCTAGTTGGTTTGTGACAAAATTTGAAAGTCGGAAACCCATTGCCGGATCGTTGCTAGCGAACGTTCTGACCATTCTATTGATCGGGTATTCGAATTCACTTTTGATGCTGCAAGCGTCCGTTTTTCTTTTCGCTTTCACCTTTCGAATTCTCAACGTAGCTATCAATACGCAGTCCCTCAAAATTCAGGAAGAGTTTGGCAGACGGATCATCGGATCGTTTCACGCTTTTTGGAGTTTGGGGAGTCTAGTAGGTGTTGGAATATCAACATTGATGGTGAAGGGGAGCATCTCGTTGGGCCCGCATTTTCTGTTGATCTCTTTGTTTTCACTGGCAGTTTGCTTTTCCGGATATCGATTTCTCTTGCGGAACGATCACACTGTTGCAGGCAAGAAGTTTGGCTTTTCCAAACCTGATCGCTTTATTCTATCACTAGGAATTATCATTTTGTTTGCCGCCCTTTTGGAAGGGGGTATGTTCGATTGGAGTGGCGTGTATTTTAAAGAGGTGTTGGAGGAAGAACTCTTTACCCTAGGCTATTTGGCGTTCATGTTCTCGATGTCTTTTTCCCGCTTCTTCTCAGATAGACTGATCGATGCACTTGGGGTTTTCAGGACGTACCTCATGAGTGGTTCATTCATTGTGGCAGGTATTTCACTAGCCGTCTTGTTTCCTACATTTTGGCTAGCCTTCTTAGGTTTTGCGCTTGTCGGATTTGGCACGGCATCCATCTTTCCACTGACCTTCAGTTTAGCAGGGAAGTCCAAAAAGTATGCTGCTGGAATGGCTATCTCGATCGTCACCACGTACAGTATACTTGGCTTTCTGGTGGGGCCGGCCCTCATCGGTCATTTGGCTCACGTATTTGGACTCCATAAGGCATTTGTTTTGCTGGCGTGCGCTGGTGTAATGATCATTCTCATCTCAAGGCTATTACCTAAGTCAGTCGAGGAGTAACCGGCCCATTGCTATCAGAAGTTAGCGAGCTGATTTTTTCAAAATTAGCTGATAGTCAATGTGATAGCGCAGATTTAGATTGTTTCTTTCTACTTTATCGAAACAAATCAATCACCGGTTCGTATGTTAGTTTGCAAAATAGAAACTAATACCTATGAAAGGAACGAACCTTGGGGAGTTTGAAGAACTCCTCTTGCTTATTGTATTGATTCTCGGAGAAGACGCCTATATGTTGCGTATACGAGATGAAATCAAACTTCAGGTCAATCGCTCCATCTCTATGGGAGCTTTGCATACTACCCTAAACCGACTTGAAAAGAAGGATTTTCTCCAATCGACAATGGGAGGGGCCACGCAGGAGCGAGGAGGTCGCCGCAAGCGTATCTATGAATTGACCGCTCCCGGGAAGTCCGCATTAAATGAAGTGAAGGAATTACGCGCCAATCTTTGGAATCAGGTACCGTCATTTGATCTAAAGTTTGTGCATGTCTAAGCAAAGACCATCCGAATGGTCTCTAAGACTGATTGCTTGGCTCTGCAAAGCCGAGTTGGTTGAGGAACTTCAGGGGAATCTTCTGGAGTACTTCCAGCAGCACCGAACTTCAAAATTCAGCACATTGAAATACTGGTTTCAGGTAATCAACTACCTGCGACCGTCTACACTCAAATCCATCAACATGCAAAAGTCTGGACCTACATTTATTTTCAATCCCATGTTGGCGATCCGTAATTTAAATCGTCATCGTTCTACGACACTCATCAATGTATTTGGCTTCACCTTGGGAATGGTAGCCGCCTTCTTTCTATTCTTTTATATCAAAACGGAGCTTTCTGTTGATGCTTTTCATGCGGATCGATCCATTATCTATCGTGCGGTACGCACATCAAATATCAACGGGGACCCCTATGTAATTGGTGTCACCTCCGGGCCCTATGGCCCTGCCTTGCAGACTGACTTTTCGGAAAATGTGCAGGAGATGGTGCGAGCGTACCCGCAAGAGGGACTGGTAGGGTTTGGAGATCGGCGATTTTATGAAGACCAACTATTATTCGCGGATGCGAATTTCTTTGCGTTTTTTGACTTCCCCTTAATTGATGGTGTCCCCGCTACCGTGCTTTCCAACCCAAATTCGGTCGTGATTAGTAAAGAGATGGCGGTAAAGTACTTTGGGGATGAAAGTCCTATTGGGAAGGCCCTGGAACTGGACAACGAGTATACATACATTGTTTCAGGTGTCATGGACAATAGCTCGGTGAAATCCCACCTCGATTTTGACATGGTCTTCAATATCGATGTATTTAATCGATTTGAGTGGTTTGCAGATTGGTGGAACAATGGCTTGATCACCTACGTAAAGGTACCCACACCCCAACAGGCAGCGTTTCTTAAATCTCAATTTCCGGATTTTATCAAGAAGTATTTTCCAGAAGACGCTAAAACAGGTCGACAGCCAGTTCTGACCCTTGAGCCACTCTCTGAAGTTTATTTTAATTCTGCGACCCGCTACGATCCGGTCCGTCATGGCAACATTGACTCCATTTATACACTCGGTATTGTCGGCATTGCAATCTTGTTCATCGCTTGCTTTAACTACGTGAATCTAGCGATTGCGCAGTCGTTTATTCGGGCCAAAGAAGTCAGTATCCGAAAGGTATTGGGAGTCCAACGAGCACGATTGGTTTTCCAATTTGTAGGGGAGTCGGTCATGGTATTGCTGATGTCACTCTTCATCTCTATCGGATTGTGTGAATTGATCAATCCGATCTTCAATTCTTTTTTTGAATTGGCCATTGATTTAGTTTGGCTTGATTCAAATATCCTTGTTTTCCTTACGGCAATAGTTCTTTTTACTGTCGCCACTTCAGGGATCTATCCAGCTTTGATCTTATCCTCCTTTAAACCTGTGGTGATCCTTCGGGGAGGCAAAAGCTCAGTTGGTAACAAAACAATTTTACGGAAAGGATTGGTGATTGCTCAGTTTTCGATTTCCATCTTCTTGATCGTGGCAACGCTGTTGATCTCCATTCAAAACAAATTTCTGAATACCAAGGACCTTGGCTTTGACAGGGAAGCCGTCATTTTGGTGGATTTTAATAATCGAGAGATCCGACATGAACGCGAAACGTTCAAAGATAGGCTGCTGGCGTACGCCAATATCTCAAGTGTTACAGCGCTCTCCGGAGTTCCTGGCGGCTTTCATGATGGAACGATTCTGCAGGTAGCAGGTGTAGAGGGTGAATATCGGGTGAGGACAGCATTCACCGACGTAGACTATCTCACTACACTAGGAGTAGAACTTTTGGCAGGTAGAAACTTTGATGAAAAAAGAGCTCGACAGGATTCCGGTACGCTGATGATTAACGAGAGTGGACTGCAAATGCTGGGGCTTAGTGCGGAAGAGGTGTTGAATAAGCAGGTTTCACTACCGTATTTTGATTTAGAAGGTCAAATTATCGGAGTGGTCAAGGACTTTCATTTTACGTCGTTAAGAGACAAGGTTGAGCCCATGATCATCGCTCGCCACGGATGGCACAGAAGGATGGCCATTCGGACAACAGGAGCTTCATTGGCGGAAACACTTTTATTCGTGGACAAAGTGTATCAAGAACTTGCTCCTAGCTTTCCAATGAGCTATGAGTTTTTAGATGACAGTTTGACTCAATTGTACGAGAACGAACAAAAACAGGCTCGAATTTTCAGTGTTTTCTCCGCGATATCTGTATTTCTTGCTTGTCTGGGCATATTTGGCCTGGCAGCTTACTCGGCCCAAAGTAGGCAAAAGGAATTAGGTATTCGAAAAGTGTTGGGAGCGACAGCGCGCCAAATCATCGGGTTGATCTCTACTGAGTTTGTGCGCTTGGTCTTGTTTGCTGCCGCAGTGGCAATTCCTTTCGCCTGGTACTTTGTCTATAACTGGCTGGATGGATTCGCTTACCGGATCTCGATTTTGGATCATTGGTATGTTTTTGGTTTAGGAGGCTTTGCTTCCATTGTGATTGCCCTAATTACTGTCACTTTCAAGACCTATGGTGCTGCGGTTTCTGATCCAACTGATAGCATTCGTAACGAATAGCTTTCATTGACGGCGATGTGACTGTGGAGCACGAAAAGGACGGTTCTTGCCCACCTTAGCGTCCCCAATTTTGAGCCGCATATCTTCCATGAACGGTAATTTTAACCGTCTCCGGTTGGCTATTTTTGCGGGCATATCGTATGAAGAAGGGCCTACTAGTTGCTATGCTATCCTGCATAGTAGTCATCACATATTCACAATCTATCCAAATTAAACGGACCAGCAGCGCACCGGTCATCGACGGTGTCCCCGATGATCCGATGTGGCAAAGTGCGGATTCTGCTTATAATTTCACCCAGAACTTTCCGACGGATTCACTTCCCGCAAGAGCACAGACAGTCGCCAGGATTCTTTATGACGACAACAATATTTACGTCCTTGGTGTGATGTACAATTTGCCAGGAGGAAGGTCATATGTCACGCCGTCGCTGCGTCGCGACTTTAGAGGTGCGGCCAACGACAGTTTTTCCGTAGTTTTTGACACCTTCTCCGATCGTACCAATGCAGTATTGTTTGGAGTGAACCCTTTTGGGGTTATGAGAGAGTCTATTATTTCGAATGGAGGGAGTGGTAGAGGTAGCTTCAATCTGGACTGGGACAACAAGTGGTACGCTGAGGCAGCCCAGTACGATGGATACTGGGTCGTGGAGATGGCCATTCCTTTTAAGACACTGAGATTTAATGAAGATGTTACTTCTTGGTTGATAAATTTCTATCGGGTAGATAGTGAATATGCAGAACGTAGTGCATGGTCACCTGTCCAGTTGACGTTTCCCATATTCAACTTGGCAAACAATCGCCAATTGATTTGGGATGAGCCCACAAAAAAACCCGGAACCAACGTTTCATTTATTCCATTTTTAGCGGCCAATACTGCAAGAAATTTTGAGGAAGGGACAAGTGAAAAACCTAATCTTTCGGCAGGTTTTGACTTAAAGTATGCAGTGACATCCGGGCTGAACTTAGACCTTACCGTGAATCCGGACTTTTCGCAGGTTGAGGTGGATCAGCAGGTAACCAACCTTGATCGGTTCGAGATATTCTTCCCGGAAAGGAGACAGTTCTTCTTAGAAAATGCAGATATTTTCTCGGGCTTCGGGAACCGGAGCACACGGCCTTTCTTTTCAAGGAGAATCGGAATAACGCAAGATGCTACTACAGGGAATAATATTCAGAATGCCATCCCATTTGGTGCCAGACTTAGCGGGAAGGTCAATAACGATCTGAGAGTTGGTTTTTTATCGATGCAGGCCGGAAGAGATGGAATGAATGGCCTACCTTCTTACAACTATTCTATGCTAAGCGTTCAGCAAAAAGTCTTTAGTCGATCTAACCTGAATGCATTTTATGTAAACAAGCAAACTTTCGAGTCAGAAGAAAGCTATGGTAGTGATAGCCTTAGTAGATTCAATCGAACGGCAGGGGTGGATTATATCCTGGCGAGTGCCAACAATGTCTGGAACGGCCGTTTCTTTTACCATCGCACCTTTGACGAAATTCAGCCGGATGATCCGTATTCAGCCGGAGCATTTGTCAATTTCAATAATCAGACCTGGAACATCGAGCTCTTTTCACAATTGGTTGGAGAAGGGTATAATCCGGAGGTAGGGTTTGTTCGGAGACGCGATATTCGGCAGCTTGCCTCTACCATCGAATACAATTGGTTTCCTACTTCAGGGAAGATTCAACGGCATGGAGGCGGTTTTGATTTCGATATGGTAGGAAACGATACGTATGGTTTTCTCGATTGGGATATGAACCTTCAGTATAGCATCAGTTTTCGGAACACGTCAAGCTTCTTTACCCGACTACGAAAACAGTACACCTATCTCCTTGATCCTTTTGATCCTACGCGTTCCGATGGGGTTGAATTGCCAGCCGATACCGAGTATACCAACTACCAGTTTATCGCAAGGTACGAGTCTGATCAGCGAAAACAGTTCTTTTTCAGTTTAAACACCCGATCGGGAGAGTTCTTTAATGGTCACCGGCTTAATCTGGGAGGATCGGTTTCGTACAGGTATCAACCACTTGGTTTTGCTTCCATCGACTTTACCTACAACCGCATCATTCTTCCTGAACCCTATACGACTACGAGCTTGTATCTCATAGGGCCCAGGTTTGATTTTACATTTACGCGAAAGATCTTCCTTACTTCATTGATTCAGTACAACAGTCAGATCCAGAATTTGAGTCTAAATACCCGATTTCAGTGGAGATTTAAACCAGTATCCGATATCTTCTTGGTTTACACCGACAACTATTTTGCAGACCATCAGGGTGGACTGGTGGTTGGAAGCCCAAGAACACGTGCACTAACCTTTAAGATTACCTACTGGTTGAACCTGTAAAGACATAGTCATCCGCAGATCCAGTGAGGGTGTCTATTTATCTTTACTGAAGTTGGCATTAAAGAAGGGGAGCCATCTCAGTCCTTTTGGGTTGGCTGGATTATTATTGAGTAAACCAATTTGAATTCCTTTCCCTCCCTTGGACATGTTTAGTATCCCGATGGTAATCCCATTATTCTCTCCTCTTATTTGATTAAAGGCTGAAATCGACACCCCTTTAAGTTCGCCATCAGAAGAACCTTTTTCGCCAATCTTGACCATAGCGGGTGCCAATGTGATACCGCTTACCGTGTTTCCGCCGACCAAAGCTGCCATGCTGATGCCTTTTACACTTGGAGCACCTACGCCAACAGTAGCTATGTTGAGGCCTTTGATTTCTTCACCGCCGCCAACGCCCACTCCTCCAATATTGATTCCCTTTGCGGTGCCTCCCGCTCCCATGCCGATACCTCCAATGTTGATGCCACTGATGTCATCTCCAGCGCCAACGCCAATGCCACCAATATTTAGCCCCTTGACATCACCACCTGACCCCACACCAATGCCGCCAATATTAATCCCTTTGAGTTCACCCCCTGCACCTACACCAATACCCCCGAAGTTGAAGCCTTTGACATCGCCACCGGAACCAAGCCCTATCCCCGCAAGGTTAATGCCTGATAATTCTTCTCCGGCACCTAATCCCAGACCACCGAGATTGATTCCCTTTACGGACTGACCTGCACCAGCGCCCAAGCCACCGATATTGAGTCCGTGTAGGTTGTCATTCGCACTCACGCCCGCGACGCCCAGGTTAATTCCATTTCGTTCGGCGGTTCCTCCTGCAAGCGGTACGCCTACACTAATTCCGTTCACAACTCCGTCGCCATCGTCGTCTTTGGGCTGCCAAATGGTAAAGGAAATCCCATTGATTTCTTCTACGTTTTGGTCCTTGAAATTGAATCGTATGCCCGAAAAAACAGGTGAGTTGCCAAAGCCGATGATCCATTTTTTTGCGGGTATCCCAATTCCAGGTCCTTTGGAAAATCCCAGAATTGGAAGTAAGAGTGCTAGTGCAAGTAGTTTTTTCATTGTCCGTTAGATTTTTGAGTTTGAATAGTAGATGAAGCTACTAGCAAAAGGGTTGCAATAGGGGTAAGAATTCTTACGCAAATGATGGGCTTTTCAAGAATAGCGATGTAATCAGCGTTATCCTGCCGTAATCCTGGCCAGGTACTGTGCTGTCTCATCACTGTGCAGTACCTCCATGGAAAGGCCAAGTTCTTCAGTAATCGATTGTAGGGTGGAGGGGTCGACATAAACCCAATCAAACCAGTCACCAAATTGATTTTTGTATTCATAGCGATAGCGAACCTCCCCGTAGTAACCAGTTGGTTTCGCTACTCCAGATTCATACAAATAGTCGATATCGGAGCTGTCAATCAATAACTGCCCTCCTTTGTTGAGCAACGACATGCATTGTCTTAGGAAGTGAGGTACCTCTTTAAGCTTTCCTGCAAGCCCCAAACCATTCATTAGTACCAGTATAGTGTCGTAGCTGCCTTGATGTACTTTGTAGTCTTCTTGTATGCATTTTTTAACACCGCCTATTTCCATTGCTGTGATGCAACCTGGAGAGTTTTCCAATGCAGTTACCGCTAGGTTTTTACGTTGTAATGCCAAGGTAATGGCTCCGGCGCCCGCACCTACATCCAAAACCTCGCCTGTTGATTGCATAAGGGCAAGATGTTCAATGACCGTAAAGTCCAGTTCATCTCGAAAGAAGACCTCCACATTCATCTCCTCAGGGGTATCGTAATTGTTGTGTATGATGAGAGGAGCGGAACGTTCTCCTTCAAGAAAATCAAGAATAGCTTGTCCGTGGATGTCTTTCATCAAGCTATAAATGTACAAGCCCTTTTAGAAATGCCAACGAGCAATAAAAATAAAAGCCCCCCAAAGAGGGGCTTTTATACTAGTTGTTGAAGTTATTGTTTGTGGTAAGCTGTTTGGCCATTGCTGCTCCTATTAAAGACTCAAGGGGTGTACCCCCTTGTTCTTCACCTCCAATAATCATGGTTTGAGGGAAGGTTAGTTTGGATAGTTCTGCTGCAACTCCAACTGATGTTTTGTATTCCCACTCAGCACGTTCCTGAGGTGTGAGTCCAGCAGAAACCAATTTGGCATTTTCGTATGCTTTAGCGTCAGCGGAGACTTTCTTCTGTTGCGCTTTTAGCCGCTCCGTTTCCAAGGCTATCGCTGCCAGCTCTTTATTGGTGCGTTCTTGTTTCAGCTTTGTTTCAATGGCGATCAATTGTTTCACCTGCTCTTTTTCCTGAGTGACGCGTTCTCCCGCCTTATCTCGCTCACCTTCCGCAATGATTCGAGCTTGTGCAGCTTTGGCTGTTTCTACTTTTTGCTGTTCAATTTGCCGCTTGGCAGATTCATCTCGCTGCGCTTCCAATCGCTGCTTAAAAATGGGCTCGAGGATTACATCATCTACAATCACCTGAGAGATAATGATGTTGTTTTCTGTCAACTCATGCGGTATCCGTTTGGGAAGTCCATTCTCCAACACACGTTCCACTGTGTAGCTTGTTCGGACCTCCTTTATCTCTCTGCTTTCTACAGACTGCTGTATTTCAGCAAATACCGTATCCTTGTGCTCAATTTTAATAACCGCATAGGCGCCATCTTTTAGCTGCTCATCCAGGGTCTGTCGGAAACTTTGTGCTTCCCCAGAGATATAGTCTTGTGCAGCGAACATGTATCCGGTATTGTTTGTCTGTTCCCGAATGGTGGGGATCAAGGTGTTTTGTACCAGGTTGTCCATGGTTCGATACTTGATTGCCAATGTGATAAAATCATCTTCGACGGTAGGCAACTGAAATCTTCCCGAAATTTTCACTTCCGCTGTTACCTGATCTATGAATCGGATCGGAATGGGTTTCATCAGCCCTTCGATATCCTTCAGTTCATCGCCATCTTCCACCACTTTTACATCAATGTATTTCTGCCACGGGACCACTTTGGCAAATCCACGAAACTTTATACCCTGGTTCATGACGACATCACTGTGACCTGTCGGGTAGACCAGAAAGTACTGATACCCGGGCTCTGCCCAAAAGAAGAGATAAGGTAGCATAGCGACCATTAAACCAAGTCCTGCAATTACCAGTGATATACGTTTGGTAAACATGAGCAAAAAGGGAGGGGCTTTCCTTCTAACCAGAGCACCGTCTTTAAACTGATTTTCATCGCTGAGTTGCGGTCTGAGGTAAAACATCACCAAGCCAAAAAGTATAAGAATTATTCCAATCAAAATCATAGGTTTTCAAATTAAAGGGTTCAACATGTGTTAAAATTTGCATAATTGCTTATACAAATACATAGAACATTAACGGAACAGAAAACCTTCCGGTTACGTGAATTGGGAATTATATTTTATAATTATCGATATAGTAGTATAAATATTCTATCAATTGATCATTGTAAGAATAAAAGTATATTATTAATATAAAACACGGAATAATATGCAAATAGGACCACTGAAATCGTTCTTACTGATCATCTGCTGAGTTATGTCATATGATCGGATGAATCATCTCATAAATCGCCTTTTTTCGGGCTTCAATCACTATTTTTGCTGCCCTTGCTAGTTGGCGAGTCATCTTGATTTTTTAACCAAAAAAGAAAATAAAATGAAAGTAACTGTTGTAGGTGCAGGCGCTGTAGGAGCAAGCTGTGCCGAGTATATTGCCATTAAAGATTTTGCCTCTGAGGTGGTCTTGATCGATATCAAGGAAGGATTTGCTGAAGGCAAGGCCATGGACTTAATGCAAACCGCATCCCTGAACAGCTTTGATACAACCATCACAGGAACAACAAATGATTATTCGAAGACTGCTGGTAGTGATGTAGCTGTAATCACATCGGGAATTCCTCGAAAGCCGGGTATGACTCGCGAAGAATTAATTTCTACGAACGCAGGTATTGTCAAGTCGGTCGCCGAAAACCTCATCAAGCATTCGCCGGAGGTGATCATTATTGTGGTGTCGAATCCTATGGACACCATGACGTACCTAGCGCATAAAGCATTGGATTTACCAAAGCATCGAATTATTGGCATGGGTGGTGCGTTAGATTCTGCTCGATTCAAGTATCGATTATCTGAGGCATTAGGATGTCCAGCCTCTGATGTGGATGGAATGGTAATTGGCGGCCACAGTGACACAGGAATGATCCCGTTGACTCGACTTGCGACGCGAAATAGTGTACCCGTTTCTAAATTTCTAGATGAAGATCAGTTAACGTATGTATTGGAAGAAACGAAGGTAGGAGGGGCTACGCTTACTAAATTATTAGGGACCTCCGCATGGTATGCACCTGGTGCTGCGGTATCGGCCATGGTTCAAGCTATTGCCTGTGATACCAAGAAAATGTTTCCCTGCTCTTGCTTACTAGAAGGAGAGTACGGTCTCAACGATCTTTCTATTGGTGTGCCAGCAATTATCGGTAGAAATGGGGTAGAGGAGATTGTTGAAATCGAGCTGGATGATGCAGAGAAGGCGAAGCTGGCAGAAAGTGCGGCCGCAGTCAGTAAGACCAACGGTATTCTGTCCGAAATGAACATCATTTAGAAACGTTAGTAATCTTTCTGCCTGTGTCAAGACACTCACCTTGACACAGGCAGATTAACAATTGTAGGCTTAGATCCCGGTCAATATGATCTCTTCTCAAGAACTTATCCACCACAGCAATCTCATCAGCCGAGATTTAAGCTGGCTGCAGTTCAATCATCGCGTATTGGATCAAGCTAAGAAAGAAAAGCGCAACTTATTTGAGAAGTTAAAGTTCTTGGCTATTACCTCGTCGAATGCGGATGAGTTTTTCATGATACGGGTAGGCAGTCTGTACAACTACCTGGATTTTGGCAATGATCGGGTAGATTACTCAGGTCTCAGGGCGATTCCGTTTAAAAATGAACTCTTGGCTGGTTTGAAAGCGTTTGGCGTACAGCAAAATGCGCTTTTTTTAGGGCTAAAGACGGGATTTAAAGAGCACGGTTTCGAGATCAAGGGTTATGAAGAGCTGACCAGCAAACAGCAAGCTGCTGCAAGTTCGTATTTCGAAAAGACCATCTTTCCCATGCTTACTCCGATGGTTTTTGATCCATATCATTCCTTTCCTATTTTGATGAATAACATCCTCATTTTCGGAGTGGTAACGAGGGCTTTAAAGTCGAAGGAGAAGAGGAAAATGTCGTTCATCCAGCTACCTCAAAATCTACCGAGGTTCTATGAGATAAAAGTCAAGGATTCAGTCATTTTCGTTCCGATCGAAAAGATCGTGGAGGTCCACTATGACAAGATTTTTAAGAATGTGGAAATTCTATCGAGTTCCCTCTTCAGGGTCACTCGAAATGGAGACTTTACACTGGAAGAGTCCGAAGACATTGAAGCAAACTTCCTCGAGGAGATGAAGAAAAAGCTCAAGACCCGAAAGACAGGGAGGGTAGTTCGGATGGAGGTTGCAGAGGGAGCTGATAAATGGCTTGTCAAACAGCTAAAAAAACGGTATGAAATTGGCGATGAGAACATTAAGGTGACCCCGGACGGATCACTCGTAGATTTCACATGTCTTTGGCAAATAGTAAATCACGAAGAGTTTGATCAGTTCAAACCGGAACGGCCTAAGCCCATTCCACCCATTAGTTTAACAGATGTTGCAGGTCGGGATATGTTCAAGATCTTGAAGGAGCGAGACATCTTACTGCATCATCCTTATAATACCATTGAGCCACTTTTAGACCTACTCGAGCAAGCGGCGGATGATCCCAACGTCTTGTCCATCAAGTTGACGATTTATCGTTTAGCAAAAGAATCTCGGGTGGTCGAAGCACTTCTACGTGCAGCGGAAAATGGTAAGCACGTCTCTGTTTTATTTGAAGTGAAGGCTCGATTTGATGAAGAAAACAACATGCGACAAGCACAGCGACTGCAAAAGGCTGGCTGCTTTGTGATCTATGGGGTTGGTTCATTAAAAACGCATACCAAGCTGTTACTGATCGTACGGAAAGAGAAAGAGAAAGTCTCTCGATTTGTCCACATGAGCAGCGGTAATTACAACGAAGCCACATCGAAGCTCTACACTGATTTAGGGCTGCTGTCTTCCAATGAAGCGTACGCCAATGATGTTCAGGAGTTCTTTAATGTGATCACAGGGCACTCGATGCCGGAGGCCTACGATACACTTATTACCGCTCCAACCTTTATGCGCAAGGAATTGATTAATTTGATTGATGTAGAGCGGACAAATGCTTTGGCTGGTAAGCCAAGCGGTGTCGTGATCAAGCTAAATTCTTTGCAAGACAAAGATGTGATCATGGCGATGTATGAGGCCTCGCAAGCTGGCGTCCCTATCAAGTTGATCGTACGTGGTATTTGCTGTATTCGACCTGGAAGAGAAGGCCTCAGCGAGAACATAGAAGTTCGCTCCATAGTGGGTGAGTATTTAGAGCATTCCAGAATTTTTTACTTTCATAACGATGGCGACCCGAAAGTGTACTGCGGAAGTGCGGACATGATGGTTCGGTCGTTTGATCGTCGATTGGAGTCCCTGTTTATTCTGAACGATTCACTATTAAAACAGCAAGCAATCAACATTCTTTCGTACAATCTGATGGACAATATGAATGCCTATCAGATGAATGAGGATGGTACGTACGTACACCGGGAACCTGGTGCCAATGAGCCATTTGACGTGCATCAGGAGTTCTATACAGTCAGCAAGGAAGGCATCATGAGCGCCTCATTGTTTTAAAGGTCTTTCAATTAAAGTGCCTTACCTTGAATGGGCAGCAAATTGCTTTTTCATTTTTGAAATAAAGGCTGTATCGAGGTCTTGAGCAAATGAAATGAACTCACCGTTGGCCTTCAAGACAATGGAACTCTTGTGTTCGATCACAAGGTCCTTGTACGGCATTATCCATGAGTATGCCTGGAGTTTATGCCGAAAATGTACAATAACTCCCTTCGGTCTTAGTTCAATATTCGCGTTAGAATTGTAATGCTCAGCGTTTAGGTATTTTTGATAGGATTCACTAATGCTCTGAATCACCATTCTTCTTGAGCCAATCCCACCCATCTTCCATCGATCTTTCCACGTATAGGGCATGCCGACAGCCTCGTTAATCTGACGCGTAATTCGCTTGTCTGAGTATGATGTGTCGAAAAGCATAAGATATCAACTCACTTGCACGGAGAAAGTTAAATTTGAGTATGAGCTTTCCAAGCAAACGTGATGTATTGAAGTGTGCTTCAGCAGCAGTAGAAGAAAAGATTAGTGAAATAAAGATTGAGATTGAGAAGATCAACGAAGATGCTGCTCGAGAAACAAAGAGCAGCATGGGCGATAAGTATGAGACCGGGAGGGAAATGATCGTGCAAGAGCAAAGAAAGTTGACAGAAAGACTAAGTCATCTGTTAAAACAAAAAGTGGATCTAGAGCTCATCGAAGAGCAAGGCCACGAAACAATCAAGCAAGGCAGTCTGGTACGAACGAGTCAAGGGATGTTCTTTATCGCTACTGCTTTGGGACCTATCAAGATTCAAGAAACACAGGTTTTTGTCCTGTCCAAAGAGGCCCCACTGGCGAGACAAATGATGGGTAAAAGGGAAGGAGAGCCCATCTCATTCAACCAAAGGAATCAGGAGGTACTTCAGATTTGGTAGTGAATAATCTGGTTTTTAGGTCTTGATTTCTACTTCTATCTTTGATCAACAATCTAACTTTTTAAAACGTGAAAGAAGCATTCGGAAAACTCATTTTACGACTCGCCATGGGGGGATTTATGCTCACGCATGGATGGCCTAAGCTTTCCAAGCTAATCTCAACCGGGGAGTTCAAGTTCGCAGACCCATTGGGTATTGGACCAGAAGCTTCATTGGTGGCTACCATATTTGCAGAGTTTTTCTGCTCCATTTTACTAATTCTTGGCGTTAAAACGAGGATCGCGGCTGTTCCGCTCATTTTTACCATGTTGGTGGCCGCATTCTTAGTGCACAGTGATGATCCTTTTGGCACCAAGGAAAAAGCCTTGCTTTATTTATTCGGGTATCTGGCCATTTTTCTTCTAGGTCCAGGAAGATATAGCATTGATCAGCGTTTGCGACAGTAGCTTAGTTTAAGCCATCACAGCGACCATTTCCAAGACCTTGCTGGCGAGTTGCTCATCTCCTTGAATGACAACTTTGTCTAGGATTTCCTTGGGACGAATACTTTTTGTAAACAGAGGCCAGGAGACGTCCACAGGAACGGTTATCGAAGCGGTTGGCATCGATTCGGTTTCGGCCTCAAGTTGCCAGCCCACTACAGCCCTGCGCAAGTACCATGTGCAACCCGCATCGGAGGTGATGCTTGCTGCGATGAGCGTATCCACTTCCGCTTCAACATCCCTGAAGGTGTAAGGGAGTGCCTGGAAAAAGGTGTCTAATACCGGGTACAGGAATTCCTTAGTCATGATCCCTTCTATCCCGACTGCATGTCTGATCTGTTGTTGGTGATGCCAATACTCTGTGTATTCTCTTGCCAGGTGCATCCAGTTGTAGCTGGTAGATTCTCCTGCCCACGCAACAGGAAACAATGCCTTTTCCCAAGGATCCAAAGTCGCATAGTAGGCATTGACTGGCTCACCAATTGTTTCTAGTAGCAGCTTCAATACCTCCGGACTTAGTCGTTTGGTGGCCAGCACCCAATCTTGATTGAGTTGATTGATCCAACCAACCTGGTCGCCGTATCCGTCCGTGTCAGGAGGCTGTTCGCCAAAATACCGGTCTCGCTGCATCGAAAGTACACGTAGCTGAGTATCCAGTAGGTGACTTACTACATCTTTGACCTTCCATTTTTTTGCCACAGTTTGCCTTTCCCAGTCGGCTTCGCTTAATGATGCCAGCAATTGGAGGAGCTTCTTGTGTAGTGGTGCGAAAAGCGCTCGGGTATCTATGGGGATTTTCTTCACGATCTCCTATGGGTTTAATGGTCTGATTGGCACCTTTTTAAGTAGGATCTCGCTGGTGCGTACACCCACATGGGTCCAGGCAAAGTAAAGGAACCCATCCAGGTACGCCATTTGAGGG
>CAZQJU010000001.1:0-133418 GCA_964593185.1 uncultured Roseivirgaceae bacterium | reverse complement strand
TACTAATGCTGCCATGATTATATAACTTTTGCTTCGTTTTTCAATAAATCTACTAATTCGTCCATGTTGTCCGGATCGATCAACTTGACTTCGCCTTTTGCAGGAGGTAACTCAAAGGCTGAAACCTTTGTCTTTGGTGCGTCTGCGGTTGGCTCCTTCACCTCGAGTGGTTTTGTTCTGGCGCTCATGATGCCTCGCATATTTGGAATTTTCCATTCTGCAATTGGCTCCTGACAACCTGCCACAAATGGAAGGGGTAACTCCATGTATTCTTTTCCTCCCTCAATCTCTCTGGAAATATTCGCAGTACTTCCTTCAACATCCAGCGTCATCACCGGAGATACAGATGGGATTCCTAAGAGCTCACCCACCATGCCATGTACTTGGCCTCCGTTAAAGTCGATGGACTCTCTTCCCATTAGGATCAAATCATAGTTTCCATCTTGGGCCGCAGCGGCAATTTGCTTTGCAACAAACAGAGCGTCCTCAGGAAATGCGTTTACACGAATAGCATCGTCAGCTCCAATCGCTAAGGCTTTTCGAATTGTGGGTTCAGTCTCGGCTTCCCCTACATTAAGCACGGTGATAGATCCACCGGATTGCTCCTTGAGCTCCACAGCTCGGGCCAAAGCGTAATCATCGTAGGGGCCAATGATGTACTGTACACCGTTTTTGTCAAACTTGGTATCTCCATCGGTAAAAGCAATGCGCGATGTAGTATCCGGCACGTGCGTTATACAAACTAATATCTTCATTTAATTAATGCTGTTTTTATAAAAACAAGAGATCAACAAAAGGTTTCAGACTTAAAAAAAAATCGAAGCACGAAGTTAGCAATTCTGTCGCATTTACAGACTTCAAAGTCTCCCTTATTTGTATTTTGAAAGGATTTAGTCCCACAGTCTGTTTTTGAGACAATCTGCTCAAAAACGAGCCCTACGCTCTTCATTCAACCTTTTTCCCTAATGGCGGGTAAATGACGGGTATATTGCAAGCGAAAACTGGATTAGATTTTATTGCCCACCGTAGAATTGTCAAAAATATGATAATGAAACAACCGGAACTTGGTCAGAAACTGACAGCACTTAGACAAGAAAAAAACATGACGCAGGAAGAACTCGTGGAGGCTTGCAATGTGAGTGTTCGAACCATTCAACGAATTGAATCAGGTGAAGTAACCCCTCGTATCTCCACCATCAAGATTATCGTAGCTGCACTAGGCCACGATTTGAATGCCCTGGAAGCAAAGATCACTACCAATGAAGGTGTGGACCTGGGTACGATGGAAAGCTTTCTGCAAATCGCCTGGATCAGCGGAATTGCTGCTTTCGTTCTTGGATTCATCGATGAAGGCATAGAGATAACCAGGATGGAGCGTAACGTTTTAGATATACCGCTTTCCACTTACATTCCGCTCAAACTAGCAGCCTTGGTTTCATACATATTCTTCTACATGGGCATGATCAAGCTGGGTGACTATTTTGAGAACAGACTGTTGTCAATCGCAGGGTACTTACTTACAGCACTGACTGCGTTAATGGCTGGTGTAGACATTCTTTCGGTATTTTACGAAGGATCCGTGACAAGTTGGCTGACGATTGGTACTGGGCTCGCCATGGCGTTTGGCTCTATAGGTGTCGTCTTTGGTATTGGGTTATTACGCCTGCAAGATGCAATGGGCAAAACATCAAAGTTTGCCGGTGTTCTCGAAATCATCGGAGGTATCTGCTTAATCACGGTTATCTTGGGCATTTTAAGTTTAGTCATCTACATCCCTGCAATGATCATCGAAATCATCATACTCTACAATGGATATGAATTAATCCGAGCAGAGCGTCGTAAGATGTAGCGTTCAATGCTTTGAAAACTTCTTGACTTTCCCTACACAACTAAATTAACTTGCTTTTACCTTCGCATGAATGAATGAGCAGGTGGATATATTGATTGTTGGTGCAGGTCCAATTGGCCTGGCATGCGGCATTGAAGCGCAAAAAGCAGACCTTTCCTATGTCATAGTAGACAAGGGCTGCTTGGTGAATTCCTTGTATAACTACCCGAAGAACATGACCTTCTTTTCCACTTCGGACCGACTTGAAATAGGCGACGTCCCGTTCATTTCACATAATCCTAAGCCCACGCGTTCTGAAGCTCTTGAATATTATCGACGCGTAGCTTCCTCCTGGGGACTCAAGACACAGCTATATGAATCGATCGAAAGAGTAGAGAAAGCAGATGAGACATTTCACGTTTACTCCAGTAAAACCCATTATGCAGCAAAGAAACTAATTATTGCAACGGGCTTCTATGACATACCATTTCCGCTGGACGTGCCAGGCGAGGACTTACCGAAAGTAAGACATTACTACGATGAGCCACACCCCTACTATGACATGAATATTGTGGTGGTGGGTGCCGCCAATTCTGCCGTAGATGTGGCGTTAGAAGTATACCGTAAAGGGGCGCGATCTGTTACCATGGTGATCCGGGAGGAAGAGATAAACCCCAGGGTCAAGTATTGGGTAAAGCCCGATATTGAAAATCGGATCAAAGAGGAATCAATCAAAGCGTACTTTGAATCTCGAATTACCGAAATTAGCGAGCACCATGTTGAGCTTCAAACACCTGATGGAAAGGTTAGGCTGGCGAATGATTTTGTATTGGCGATGACAGGCTATCAGCCAGATTTTTCATTCCTTGAACACCTCGGAGTGGAGATTGGGAGCGATGACTTTAAAACACCAGCTTACAACGCTCAAACAATGGAAACAAACGTACCCGGTATCTTCTTAGCTGGCGTTATCTGTGGTGGACTCAAGACCAATGCCTGGTTCATCGAAAACTCTCGCGAGCATGCAGAAAAGATCATTGGAAATCTAAGAACAACCGTATGATGATCGATTATATCGGATACATCTCCGCCACGCTAACTTCGTTGGCCTTTGCCCCGCAAGCCATCAAGACTATAAAAACAAAGGAGACTGACAGCTTTTCATTAGGAACGTACATTATTTTCAATTTGGGCGTCTTGTGTTGGTTGGTCTACGGCATTATGAAAATGGACTGGCCGATTATCTTGGCGAACTCGGTCACCTTTCTTTTTGCATTTATCATCTTGGTCCTGAAGTTCAGGCATGGTTAGTAACAAGGCGCATGAATAGTCAAAGAATTGTCCTACTTGAGAAGTACATTCTGGAAGAACCAGATAATCCTTTCAACTACTATGCGCTGGCCATGGAGTATTACGAGTACCAGCCGGAGCAAGCAACGATAATTCTGGCAAAGCTAGCAGAGCAACATCCGGATTATCTTCCCACCTACTTTAAGCTGGCACACCTTCACTGGGAAGTAGAACAATGGGAACAAGCTGATATTTTCTTCCAGAAAGGCATAGCGCTCGCCGAAGAACTACACGACGCTAAAGCACTTCAAGAGTTAAAAAGTGCCTATCAGAATTTTCAGTTCGAAAAAGAGTAAATTGATTTCCATGAGGATGGCAAAATCACCAGAAGAGTACTTCTCAAAGCACCCAGAGTATAGCCATACTTTAAACAAACTGCGCTCAATTCTCTTGTCTACCGAACTGGAAGAAGCAATGAAATGGGGGATTCCTACCTATTGTCTGGAAAACAAAAACGTAGCGGGAATCGGTGCTTTCAAGGGGTATGCAGGCATCTGGTTCTTCAATGGCGCTTTCCTAGCCGATCAAGCTAACGTGCTGATAAATGCGCAGGAAGGAAAAACAAAGGGCATGAGGCAGTGGCGGTTTAGTTCCATTGAAGAGGTCAATGAAAACTTGGTTCGTGCGTACATCCTGAGGCCATCCAAAACCAAAAAGATCACAAAGAGATCAAACCCGAGAAGAAACCGTTAGTCATTCCGGAGGCACTGAAAGAAGCCTTAGCCAGCGACTCCAGCCTTGCCGAGTCGTTCGAATCTATGACCCTCGGAAAGCGCAAGGAGTACGCTGCGTATGTTATTGAAGCAAAGAGAGAAGAAACTAAAGTAAAGCGGTTGGAGAAAATCAAACCCATGATTTTGGAAGGTATCGGTCTCAACGACAAATACCGTTAGCGCTCTCACCAAGTGACAACAATCTTACCCAAGTGGTCAGGCTCCTTAAAACGATTAAACGCCTGGATAAATTCGGAGAAGGGATACGTCTTATCGACTGTTGGGACAATCCGATGCTTGTTGACCCATTGCATCATCTCTTCGAACTCCTCATCACTTCCCATCGTTGAACCGACCAGCTGCGCTTGAGACCAGAAAAGCCTAAAGACATCGAATTTCTCCGGATGACCGGTGGTACTACCGTATAGAACGATTCTTCCACCAGGTTTTATCAACTTCATGTAGTTGTTTAGTTGATTTCCTCCCGCGCTGTCAATGATCGAATCAAATCCTCCAACCTTCGCCGCTTGTTTAGTCCAACCGTCCTTGTTGTAGTTAAACCCTTCCCTGACTCCCCTGGCTTTTACCTTTTGTATCTTCGTTTCGTCCCCACTTGTAACATAAACCATCGCGCCGGCTGCCAAAGCAAAATCAATGGCCATTTGGCTCACCCCTCCTCCTGCTCCGGTCACCAGAATGTTTTGACCTTCGCTTGCTCTTCCCTTTTTAATCGTGGCTCGAAAAGCAGTTAACCCGGCCAAAGGCAATGCAGCCGCCTGTTCACTGGAAAGGTGGACAGGCTTTAGATGAATCCGATCGAGTGGTACACCAATGTACTCCGATAGGGTTCCGTGAGACGGCATGCCCAATACGGAGTAGTCAGATGCCTGGACTTCAGGGTCATCTCCCCAACCTACATTTGGATTGATGATTACCTCCTTACCTAGCCATTCTTTAGGACCTTGCAGCACTTCGCCGCATCCATCTGATCCAAGCACTGTTCCAAATTGAATGCCCGGATACATCCCTTCTCTAATCCATTGGTCGCGTCGATTTAACGCAGATGCCTTGAGTCGGATGAGGCATTCATCGCCTTCTATTTTGGGTGTTGGAAGGTCGACAAGTTGAAGTGGCTCGGGAGTATCGGCAATCGTAATGGCTTTCATGTATCAAAATGGTGTGTCATCGTCAGATGGATCATCTCCATTTGCTTTGCTTGGCAGTGTAATCGTAAAGTCCGAATTATCTGGACCTGAAGTAGGAAACGCACCAAAACCACCGTTCTGATCTCCATCCCAGTCCGTAAACTTGGTAAAGCGGCCAATGAACTTCAAGTTGACTGTATCCAGCGAACCATTTCGATGCTTCGCAATGATCACTTCTCCAAGGCCTTGCAATGGCATCCCTGATTCGTCGGTGTCCATCCCATAGTATTCTGGACGGTACAAGAACATCACCATATCGGCATCCTGCTCAATTGAACCAGATTCCCTCAAGTCTGATAACTGGGGACGTTTATCACCACCCCGAGTCTCCACAGCCCTACTTAATTGGGAAAGAGCAATCACAGGCACATTGAGTTCTTTTGCAATTCCTTTCAAAGCCCTTGAGATGGAGGCAATCTCCTGCTCTCGATTTCCACCCCCTTTACTGGTGTCTCCTGACATCAATTGCAAATAGTCAATGATGATCAATTTCACTCCGTGCTGGGCTGCAAGTCTTCGACATTTTGCACGTAATTCCAGGATACTTAGTGCGGGTGTATCATCAATGAATATGGGTGCTTCGGATAGCCTACGCGTTTTGTGGATCATTTGCTCCCACTCATAGTCTGCCAAATCCCCTTTCTTGATCTTCTCGCTCGGCAATTCAGCTTCCGCCGAAATCAAACGATTTACGAGCTGAACCGATGACATCTCCAATGAAAATATGGCTACTGGTGTACTGAAGTCAATGGCTGCATTTCGCAAAGCCGAAACCACAAATGCCGTCTTACCCATACCAGGGCGTGCAGCAATGATGACTAAATCTGAAGGCTGCCAGCCGGAAGTCACACGATCCAAAGCAGAGAATCCACTCGGCACTCCTGTAAGGCCGTCTTTTCGATCTTTTCTAACCTGAATTTCATCGATTGCCTGATGCATCAATGAACTCATTTTATCATAGTTCTTGCGAATATGTGATTCGGACACATCAAACAGCGACTGCTCAGCCCGATCCAAGAGCTTGAATACATCGATCGTATCCTCGTAAGCGTCTTTTTGGATTTCCGAAGAAATTCGGATCAACTCTCGCTTGATCGATTGTTCTGCAATGATCCTGGCGTGATATTCAATGTTCGCAGCCGAGTTGACTTTGGTCGTTAGTTCTGCTACGTAGTGCGCCCCTCCGATCAGCTCCAACTTTCCAACTTTACGGAGCTGATGTGTTACCGTTTTTATATCGATGGGTTGACTATCGTTGAACAAATCAACAATCGCGCTATAGATCTCTTGGTTGGCATCCCGATAAAAACTTTCCGGATGAAGGATATCAATTACGTTGGACAGTGCGTCGCGCTCAAGCATTAATGCCCCTAACACGGCTTCCTCGATTTCAACTGCCTGCGGCGGGAGCTTGCCTAATTGCTCGCTCAATGACGACAATCCTAGTCTTCTACTTTTTGTTGATGAAACCGGCTGCTGCGCTCCTTCCATGGTCTGTAATTTGGGATAAGATGATCAATTGCAAACTTACCGAGATGGACATTCCCCTCTCCATTAGTAGTCCACAACTTACCCCCACTTATCCACAACGATTGCGAGGAAGCTTTGGTGCAAAATACTATCTTTGATATCGAATCTTTGGAACCCTTAATCATGACGTTTGTTTAAACTCAATTTAAAAAATCCTTTGGTCGTTTTCGATCTGGAAACCACCGGTACTAATATTTCTCAAGACCGAATCGTGGAGATTGCCATGGTGAAAGCCATGCCGGATGGATCCATCGAGGAGAAGTGTCGAAAGTTGAATCCTACGATTCCAATTCCATTGGAAACCAGCTTAATTCATGGAATCTACGATGAGGACATCAAGGATGAACCCACCTTTAAGCAAGTGGCAAAATCACTGGCACAGTTCTTAGAGGGTTGCGACCTTGCTGGGTTCAACGTGCTGGGGTTTGATGTGCCCATGTTGGTTGAGGAGTTCCTTCGCGCCAATGTAGACTTTGACGTAGAAAACCGAAAAATCGTAGACGCACAAAAGATTTTTCACTTGATGGAAAAGCGTAACCTTACGGCGGCATACAAATTTTATTGTGACAAAGAGCTGGAAAACGCCCACTCTGCTTTGGCAGATACACAGGCCACGTATCACGTGCTTGTGGCTCAAATCGAGAAATACGAAGGGCAGGAAGCTCTTGATAACCTAGGGAAAAAACTGGATACCATTGAGAACGATATGGGCATTCTCCATAACCTCACGACTACCAATCGAGTAGATCTTGCGGGAAGAATCATCATGAAAGAGGGGGTAGAAACCTTCAATTTCGGAAAGCATCGTGGCAAACCTGTTCTTGAGACCTTGCAAAAAGAACCTAGCTTTTACGATTGGATGATGAAAGGAGATTTTCCGTTAGATACCAAACGGCGATTAACACAAATAAAACTTAAGGGATTTAATCAGTAGTAACAAAGACAGAAGCCTTAAAAAAGTCATTTGAGCTAGTTACTGAGAGTTATATTATCTTTGATTAATACCTAGCACCCTATGCCGTCAAACTTTCAAAAGAACGCAAAACTTCGAATATTCCTAATTATTCTCCTTGCTCTGGGCATCTATTCCATTCTGGTGGTGGCGTTGGTTCAGGTAGAGCAAGACAGCGAGCAGTCAAACCTCACCACCTATTCGAATGCCATTTGGTATTCGCTAGCAACGCTGACGACGGTAGGATATGGTGACTTATTTCCGGGCACTATTCATGGTCGGATCATCGGCTACATCCTTATGCTTACCAGCATTTTCATTTTCGGTTTATTAATTGGACAACTAACTACGCTTATGGCAACTATAAGAGAAAACAAAAAGCATGGATATTCGGGAACGAATTTTCAAAATCATGCGGTCATCATTGGCTGGAATGACTTCGGATGGCATGTGGTGGACCAGCTTGTCGGGGTTGGCCGCAAAGTTGCGGTTGTGACCAACAAAAAAGACGATGTAGAGCTCATTCGTGAAAAATACAATTCAAAGAATGTATTTGTGCTCTTTTGCGATTTCAATAATTATGAATTGATCAAAAAGTCCAACATTGAAAACGCATCGATCACGTTTATCAATTTGAAAGACGATACCGAAAAACTTGTCTATGTCTTAAATATGAAGAAAGTATTTCCGGATACCGAATTCGTTGTGACGCTCGAAAATGGTGACCTGAAAAATACCTTCTTAGCCGCCGGAGTATCCAATACCATTTCAACTCAGGAAATATCCTCAAAACTCTTGGCGTCATATATGTTCGAACCGGATGTGGCTTCTTACAGTGAGTCCATTCTGTCTTATGCCCAATCAGATACCGACTACGATATCAAGCAATTATTGGTAACTCCTAACAATCCCTACGTGGGCAGATTGTATCAAGAGGTGTTTTTTGATCTTAAAAAACGATACAATTCCGTGCTTATTGGGATCGCTAAAAGAGATAAGCATGGGAATAGGAAATTGATTAAAAATCCAATTGGGGATTTGAAAATCAATGTCAATGACTACTTGATCATCATCCTAAGTGGTAAAGCCTTTAAGTTGCTTAGGAAAGTCTTTAATGTGGAAGAAGGAACTGTCAGAGATAACAAATGAAAAAGCTAGCGACCCTATTTTTCTTTTGCTCACTCCTTGCTTGCGACAATCACGACATCAACGAAGGTGAGGAGTTTCGACTAAGGGCGGTCAAGGACAGCTTTGACAATGTAGAATTTGCGAAGGTGACCGTGGATGGCGTCGAATACTTAATGATGGAACGAGACAACAACAACCCTCACGAGGGTTTTGGATTTATGGCTTTTCGTGCCAACAAGGTCATCGAGAAGCAAGACAGCATCATCTCCTACCTACGGACAATGCAGTTTTATCAGAATAAGATGTATGCGAGAATGTTCGACCTGTCGGAGGCAGAAGCCCAAGCTCAATTTAATGCATCGTTCCAGGACTTCCTGTCCCTCGAAATGAAGGAGTTGGAAGATTTAAATCGAGAAGATTTAAACAGTACAGAGTCAATCAATAACTCGGAAGATTAGGACGAAGAAACTACTACGCATCTAGCGATGCAAAATAACCCTTCAGGTCTTTGAGCGCATTGGCCAGATTGGTACTAATACCTGAGGTAACAATGAGTTCCTTGCTTACTTTCTCAGCATCGATATACTCATCCTTGTCCTTGAAAACCTCATCCAGTATATTACAATATTCAATCAAACAGAACAGAATGGTAAAGGCGGGAGAAGGCTTCGCACTCTTTAACACAATCGCTCTCAGTTGATTACGTATTTCTTGCTCGAAGGCATAATTAGCGTTGTCCATTCGATCTGAAAGCGGGATCCAAAGTAATTTGGTTTCTTCCTTCTTCAGAATACCACGCTGCACAAGCAATGCATTAAGATCTTCTTGAATATCCTTAAACTTTCCAGCCATCGCTTTGACCTGATCTACAATCGGTTCACCGCTTCTAAGTTTCTTCAACACATTGTCCAAAATACCATTTCCGGTACCAATGGTATCGACCACCTTCACAATACCATCTCCAATGGTGATTTTCTTTTGTAAATACAATTCAAGAATACACGCTGAAATAACTCCAGGAACAACATTTTTCTCTGCGGCAGCTAAAATTCTACCCTCCTCATCATCCAATGCGATCAAATAAAATCCTTCGGCTATACTTAGTTTCATTATTCGTTGATTTTAAGCTAGATACAGGTATCAGCACTACGGCCAAACGCCTCAAACAGGTCTAATAAATTAATAATCTGCGAAGATCAACAAAAAATTACAAACTTGGGAAAATACAATCCTATTTTTTTAGCAATGCGCCTATGGTAAGTCCTTGTACCAGAATAGAGAATACCACGACGCAGTAGGTGGTAAATAGGATGGTTTCCTTTACCTCAGGACTGATCCATTCGAAGTCAGAAAGTGAAAGCGCAAGCGCAACGGAGATACCGCCTCTTAGACCACCCCAGGTCAATATCGGAATTGTTTTAGGCTCAAAAGTTCGGAATCGGGACATTATCGTAACCGGAATACTGACACCCAGAAAACGTGCGGTTAAAACCAGGACAATTCCGATACCGCCAATAATGAGGTTATTCAACGTAAAGGAGTGTGCGATAACCATGATTTCAAGTCCAATCAAAATGAACAAAATAGCGTTCAACGCTTCATCCAACAAGTGCCAAAACTTGAAGACGTATTCACCAGTCGCGTTGGCGAGTTTCTCGTCTCTCCCTTCATTACCTATGAATAATCCCATTACCACCATACCAAGTGGAGCGGAAACATGTAGTAACTCTGCAAGACGACCTCCAACCATGACTAAGGTCAAGGTCACCAATACTTCCAGTTCAACGTGATCATTGTCGATATAGTCCAGAAGCTTAAATCCGATGTATCCAAATAGCGCCCCCAGTCCTACACCTCCAATCACCTCTTTCGCAAACAAGAACGCCACACCCCCTGCAGTCACTTCCCCTGAGCCATGGCCCCCGTCATCGTGAATTCCTGCCTGCGCTTTGGCAATAGCCAAGATGGTCAAAAAGACTACCACACCGACTCCGTCATTGAATAAGGACTCTCCGGCAATCTTAATTTCCAGTTTTTTCGACAATCCTGCCTTCTTTGTCAAAGCCAATACGGCAATCGGATCCGTAGGAGAAATAAGAGATCCAAAAAGCAGGCAGTAGATCAGATCGATTTCCAATCCCGGCACCACCAAGGGAAAGATGGTGTAGACCAAATAACCGACAATAAAAGTGGACATCAACGTACTGCCAATGGCCAGCACAAAAATGGGAAGCCGTTCCTCCATCAGTTTGTTGAGGTTGATCGACAATGCCCCTGCGAACAACAGGAAGTTAAGCATTACATTCATCAGTACTTCCTCAAAATCAAACTCCTCCATGATGTGCTCAGCCCCTTCTGTAAAGGCTGGAAAGAAGTATCCCAGAATTAAAATGAACATGGACATGATCAGTGCAATCAACATCAATCCAATCGTCGAAGGCAGCTTAAGTACAGTGATGTTGATCAACGTAAATGCAGCGGCCAGGAAAATGAGAAATGTGATTAGTTCTAAGATACTCATCGGCTATGGTGGATAGTTCCCTTTTGGTTTTAGATTAGCGAGTCCAAAATAAATAATAAATGAGTAGCAAAAAAACTCATTCCTTGATCTGCCGGAATCTTTCGCCCCAAAGTGATCGGTTGGAATCTGTCGTGCTCAGTATCGCAAAAGTCTCCGTGATCGTTCTTTTGGCTGCATGCTCTCCGGTGAAAAAATTGGCGGTTGGACGAGATGTTCAAGATATCCTAAGGAAATCAGCGGTGTTCTCGCAACATCACACAGGGTTTAGCTTATATGACATTGAAGCAAACAGTTTTATTGCTACTCACAATGCAAACCTCCTCTTCACACCCGCAAGCAATACCAAGTTACTGACCATGTATGCGACCATGGCCAGTTTTCGCGACTCAATCCCTGCACTTCTGTACCAAAAATTTGAAGATGAGTTGGTTGTGCAGCCAATTGGAGAACCGACCTTTTTGCTGGAGGCTTTTGAACACCAGCCGGTACTCAACTTCCTAAAACAGCAGGATACGGTATCCATCCATTTTGAAGAAGCATTGGCACCGTATGGTGCGGGTTGGGCATGGGATGATTACCCGTTTGGTTTTCAAGCACAGCGATCCTGGTGGCCGATCTACGGAAATCGTTTAACAGTCTCCAGAGAAGATTCAGCCGTTGACATTGCTCCAAACTTCTTCCATGACTTTACTTCGTTTCAGACAGGAGATAAAGTCAGGGTATCCAGAGAACAAAATTTCAATGTGTTCCAAATTCAACTTGACGATACCACCCGTTTTGAAAAGCAAGTACCCTTCACGTATGACGAGACCTTATTTAATGCGCTACTCTCGGATACGCTGAGCTCACAAGTTTTTCGATTGTCAAGCCGGGAATTAACCTCACCTGACACCCTTAATGGCCAGCACATAGATACGCTACTTGCCAAAATGCTCAAACCAAGTGATAATTTTTTGGCAGAACAATTGCTCATTTTAAGTGCATGGAAACAGGGTTTTATTGACGTCGCCGACTACATCGATCAACTAAAGAATAAGGAGCTGAATTCACTGGGCAGAATTGTCTGGGTGGACGGTTCAGGACTCTCTCGTTACAACCTCATTTCACCAAATTTCCAGGTTAGGCTTTTGAAAAAGGCCCATGAAAACTATGGCTGGAAACGTTTGACAGCCATTCTACCAACCGGAGGTGAAGGCACTTTGCAAGAGTTATACCTGGATGCAGATCCATTCATCTATGCGAAAACGGGTACACTTTCTAACAACCATTGCTTAAGTGGTTTCCTGATTACGAAATCTGGCAAGAAATTGATCTTTTCTTTGATGAACAACCACTATACTGCGCCTACTGGTAAGGTCAAAAAAGCAATGGAATCGCTTTTGGTTCAAATCCGGGAATCCTACTAAAACCAGTTTTGTTCAGGTAGCTGGGACGCACTCATATAATGTCACAACCTTCTATGGAAAAAGTGCTATTGTTTTAATCGGTAGACAGGAACAATTTTTCCATTATTTGACTTTATTGACTTCGAATTATTTACCATGGTTAGAAAAATACTGGGAGTCGTCTTAGGCATCGCCCTGCTTGTCGGTGCACTGTTCGTAGCAAAATCAATGATTGATGCGAATCAAAGAACCAGAAAGGAAATTCCCCAAGCAATCAAGAAAGTATACACCAGACCCGTCATCAACGGCGAGGTTCCAATTTTGGTGAATGCCAGTGGAAATCTTATTGCCTCTCGAAAAATTGAACTTTTTTCAGAGGTCCAAGGCGTCCTGCAAGAAACCAATCGGCCCTTTAAAACGGGTCAGTTTTTTCGAAAAGGTGAAGTGCTCTTAAAAATGGATAGTAGAGAGTATTACTCTAGTATACTAGCCCAAAGAAGTGCACTGTATGATTTGATTGCTGCCATGATGCCTGACCTCAAGTTTGACTACCCGGAAGCCTTTGATAAATGGGAGCGCTATCTGAACGGTTTCGATCTTAACAAAAAGGTGCGCCCACTGCCCGAAGCATCAAGCGATAAGGAAAAATTCTTCATCACGGGTAAGCAAATCATTACCACCTACTATAACATTAAAAACATCGAAGAGCGACTCGGTAAATACACCATCATTGCCCCTTTCGACGGGGTCTTGACAGAGTCGCTGGTGAATGCTGGAACACTTATTCGATCCGGGCAAAAACTGGGAGAATTTGTTTCACTGAAAGACTTTGAGCTGGAAGTGGCGGTCAATGCTGAGTATTTGGAAATCATGCAATTGGGAAAGCAAGTAAGACTAAGTGATCTGAGCAATGAACGTGAATGGATGGGTACGGTAAAGCGCGTAAACGGAAGGCTCGACCTCGAGACTCAAACGGTGACGGTCTTCATTGGTGTGGCAGGACAAGGGCTAGTCGAAGGAATGTATCTGGAAGCTGACATTTCTGCGAAAGCAGAAAATAATGCCATTGAAATTGAACGGAACTTATTGATAAATGAGCGTGAAGTTTTTGTGGTCGAGGGCAATCAACTTGTGGCTAAGACCATCATCCCAGTGCACTATACAGAAAAAACGGCTGTGATCAAAGGTCTCGACAACGGGACTCATTTGATTATTCGTCCTGTGGCCGGTGGTTATCCTGGAATGCCCGTAGAAATGGTTTCTGATGCAGCGATCAAAAATCAATAAGTCATGAAAAAACTCATTTCTTATTTTATCAAGTATTCTGTAGCGGTTAATATCCTGATGATCGCTATCGTGATTTTCGGATTGGTTGGGATGTCCAAGATGAAGTCTTCCTTCTTCCCGTTGGTGGACTCCAAAGTGATCAACATTGCATTGACCTATCCAGGCGCATCACCCTTTGAAATAGAACAGGGTATCGTGCTCAAAATCGAGGATAACCTTAAAGGGATTGTAGGGATCGACCGGGTGCTGTCCACCAGCAATGAAAATGCCGGATCCATCCGAGTTGAGATTGAGAAAGGTCAGGATATTGATTTAATGCTTCAGGAGGTCAAGAATGCGGTAGACCGTGTCCCCTCCTATCCAACCGGGATGGAACCTCCGGTCGTGAGCAAGCAAGAAAATATCCGCCCCACCATCTCCTTTGCTTTGAGTGGCGATGGTGTAAGCCTTAGTGCACTTAAAGAGATTGCCCGGAACATCGAAAACGACATGCGCGCGCTGGAAGGCATTTCACAAGTGGCCATCTCCGGGTTTCCTGACGAAGAGATCGAGATAGCGGTACGAGAGAAAGACCTTTTAGCCTACAATCTCAGCTTCAATGAAGTAGCACAGGCCGTGTCGAGGGAAAACATCCTAACCTCCGGAGGAAACATCAAAACCAACATTGAGGAATACCTCATTCGCGCCAACAGTAGATCATACATTGCACGGGAGCTTGACTTTTTGGTAGTCAGAGCCGAAACCACGGGAAGTGTCATTCGACTAAAAGATGTTGCAGATGTTCGCGACCGATTCTCAGAGACTCCCAATGCAAGCTACTACAATGGTGAAGTTGCCGTCGACCTGACCATCAGCAATACCAACGACGAAGACCTGATCTCTTCAGCAGCTAAGGTCCGCGAGTACATAGAAGAGTTTACGCAGAAATATCCCGAACTGGACTTAAATGTTGTGAGTGACTCTTCCATTACACTCAATCAGCGTACCGCCTTACTGGCGGAGAACGCCACGATTGGGATTGTGCTGGTATTGGTTTTTCTTTCTTTGTTCCTCAACACAAGGCTAGCTTTTTGGGTTGCTTTGGGACTTCCTATTGCTTTTATGGGAATGTTCATTTTTGCTTCAAGCGCCGGCGTGACCATCAATGTGCTTTCCCTCTTTGCCATGATTATCGTCATCGGAATTCTGGTGGATGATGGAATCGTGATTGCCGAGAACATTTACCATCACTATGAAAAAGGAAAAACGCGCGTGCAAGCTGCAATCGACGGTACGCTGGAGGTCATCCCGCCCATTGTTTCGGCTATTTTAACGACGTTACTTGCATTTGGAACTTTCTTGTTTCTAGACGGACGCATTGGCGACTTCTTTGGGGAAGTATCCATTGTGGTCATTCTTACCTTGTCTATTTCATTAATTGAGGCATTGATCATCCTCCCGGCACACATTGCGCACTCCAAGGCATTGACCAAACAGGATCCTACCGAGAAGAAACATGGACTTGCGCTGGTTTTTTCCAAACTGCGTCAGATCAACAAAATCGGCGACCACATCATCGGATTTTTGCGCGACCGTCTGTACGCCAAAATCTTACGATTCAGCCTCAACAATCGATTCTTAACCCTTGCTATTGCATTTTCCCTTTTGATCTTGACATTTGGCTCCATCGGCGGAGGCACCATTCGCACCACTTTCTTTCCTCAAATTGCCAGTGACCAGGTCAGCGTTACCTTAAAGATGCCGGAAGGGACTAACGTCGCTATCACCGATTCAATTCTCACGGCGATTGAAGCAAAAGCATGGGAAGTCAATGAAGAATTCACAGCAAGGCAGACAGGGAATAGACAAGTCATCGAAAACGTCATTAAAACACTCGGGCCGGGCTCCGGAAATGGCGGCTTGCGCATCAATCTCCTCCCCGGCGAACTACGTGATTTTCCCTCCACTGACATCGGGAATTCTATCCAGCAAAAAATGGGTCCGGTGTACGGCGTTGAGGCGCTCACCTATGGAGGTGGTCGGAATTTTGGTGGTAGCCCTATCTCGATCTCATTACTTGGCAACAATCCTGAAGAGCTTAAAGCAGCCAAAACTGCGCTGAAACAAAACATGGAAAACAATGCGTTGCTCAAGGACATTACCGACAACGATCCGCTAGGCATCAAAGAGTTAAACATTGAATTGCGAGACAAAGCTTACTTACTTGGCCTCAATACTCAGGAGGTCATGAGCCAGGTTCGAAACGGTTTCTTCGGGTTCCAAGCCCAACGTTTCCAACGTGGACAAGATGAGATCAAAGTATGGGTACGCTTCGACGAGGACAACCGATCGAGCATCAATCGCTTGGACGAAATGAAGGTTACCACGCCAAATGGATTAAAAATACCATTTAAGGAGATTGCCGACTACACCATCCAAAGAGGCGAAATTGCAATCAATCACGTCGACGGCCGCAGAGAAGTACAAATTTCCGCTGATCTTTCAGATCCCACGGAAAGCGCACCTGATATACTGAATGATATCAAGGAGAATGTGATGCCCGATATTTTGGAACGCTACCCCTCCGTGACACCCGCCTACGACGGACAAAAACGAGAACAGAATAAGTTGGTGAAGTCAGCCAATACCATCGTACCCATTATCGTCTTCCTTATCTACATGACGATTGCCTTCACCTTCCGCTCATATGATCAGCCACTATTACTGCTACTCCTGATCCCGTTGAGCCTTGTCGGAGTAGCCTGGGGACACTGGATTCACGGATTCCCGATAAACATATTATCCTGGCTAGGAATTATAGCGCTGATAGGCATCATGGTAAATGATGGCCTGGTTTTGATTGGTAAGTTCAATGGCTACCTGAAGGAAGGAATGGAATACGATACGGCGCTATATGAAGCATCTAAGTCGCGCTTCAGAGCTATTTTCCTAACCTCGTTGACGACCATTGCAGGCCTCGCTCCCCTTATTTTTGAAGAAAGTAGGCAGGCACAGTTTCTGATTCCGATGGCCATATCCATTGCCTACGGCATTGGCATTGCCACCGTCTTAACGTTGGTAGTACTTCCCATTTACTTGTCGCTAAGTAATTCGCTCAAGGTAGGAGTTAAGTGGCTGGTGTCGGGAAAGACCGTACCAAAAGAGCAAGTAGAACCCGCAGTTATCGAACTAAAAACAGAATTAAATGAGGCGTAGACTTTCCTTTCTTATTTGCTTCTGTGGTATAGTACTATTCGTCCGAGGACAGGAGCTGCTTTCCAAGCAAGAAGCATTAAAAATGCTGATGGAGAAGAATTTCGACCTGAAGATCGCTGATCTGAATGTAGAGGTAGCAGAGAACAATACCGGATTGCTTAATTCCGGCTATCTACCCACTCTTTCAGCAAATGGTAATATCAACTACAACGTTGATAACTCTGAAATTGTCTTTGCAAATGGATCAGACACCACCATCAACGGTGCAGAATCAGACGGTCGAACGCTCAACGTAAACCTGAACTACGTGCTCTTCAACGGATTCAATCGGAAGTACAACATTGACCGAAATCGGGAGAACCTTACGCTATCTCAGCTCAATGCGCAGGCAACCCTGGAAGCTATACTGACCAGTTTCTATACGACCTATTATGGGGTTGCGGAGGGTCAAAAGGCTTTGAATAGCTTCAAAAAATCCCTCGAGATATCAAAAGAACGCTATGACCGAACAAAGTACGGATTTGAGTATGGACAGAATACAAGACTGGAAGTCTCAAATGCCTCGGTAGATGTAAACAATGACAGCATCAACTATCTCAATGCAAAGCAGTCACAAGAAACGCTCATAAGATCGCTTAACCTACTTCTCGGCATGGAAGCCAATGAAACATATCAGGTGGACACCACGGTTACCTTCACAGCCGTTCAGGACAAATCAGCCATGCTGGATGCCTTACTTGCCAGAAATACGGCCATTCAGCTGGCAAAGTCTGGTGTTACAATAAGTCAGTTTGACAATAAGTTGTCACAAAGTTCATTCTTTCCGACCATATCCTTAAATGGAGGATACACCAATGGGGTTAACAACTTTGCACCTGGAAACTTTCTATCGTCCAGAGCCAACAATGGTATATCCTACGGAGCCTCCTTTACCTGGAACCTGTTTGATGGTGGATCCAGCAAAGTAGCCGCTCAAAACGCGCGCATCAATGTAGGAATTCAGGAGACCACACTAAAGCGAACAATACAGGAAACGATCGCTTCCTTTGAAAATGCATGGTCTGTGTACCAAAACCAACTCTTTGAAGTGGAAGCACAACAAAACAACGTGCAGGCCAACCAAGAGAATTTCCAGCGGACATTGGAAAAATTTAAATTAGGCCAGGTGACCTCGCTGGATTTTCGCGTTGCGCAGAGCAACTTGCTCCAAGCAGAGCTTAACTTAATTACAGCAAGGTTTGGTGCAAAAACGGCTGAGTTGACTTTGTATCAATTGGTTGGAGACATTCAGGAGGCGGTTTTCTGACGGAGACCTGACTCAGGTGACGATATTCAACCGCACCAAACGCATAAAATTGTCATCCAGTAACCAGATAAAGTAGGGTGAAATATTAACCACGACGCCCGACAGGATAGATTTCACGTAAAAGCCTGTTTCAATGCGCTCGTTCTCATTCTGTAAATAGCCATTCACCAGGTCTCCTCTGATGTTTCGGATGACAGGTACATCAGGAATAACTTCAACACCTAAAAAGTCCGAAAGTGCAGCAATAGACTGATTGGCAATTAGGTTTTCAATTTCCGACATGAAATCGTGTTTGATCATCTTACGTTCGGAGCTTTTTCGCAAGTCGACATCACCAGGAAGTACTACCTTATTGATCAGGTCCATTTCATGGCCATTGATGATGAAATAAAGCGCACCATTGATCTCCCCCTTAAAGGCCACGCGCATCAGGTTTACCTTAAATCGGCCCAATTCATCAAGATCTTTAATGTTTCGAATAGGTCCAAGTCCAAAACCAGTGACTTTAGGTTTTACCCTAATCTTCAACATCTGCTCCATGGAGGTAGCCGCTTTTTGAAGCGATTCCAAAATCATATCCTCCACGATTTCCATGTGGAGCGGCGAAAATTCTTCCTTGCTCAAATACGTTCTGTTCTAGCGGGTGTAAATCAAAGTGCTAAAGATAGCTAGAATTGAATCTACTTATCTCCACCTACATAAATTAGCAACCACTAGTCAATTGAACATCATCAGCCTCATTTGTTTATTTCGTAACTTCCAAGTCAACAAAACCTAATAGTATGAAGAAGATTTTGCTAGCTATAGCTATTGTGTCCTTGTGTAGTCTGGACTTGACTGCTCAACGACGAAAAAGTAAATCCACCGCCCCCAGTACCTCAGTAGATGCGAAACTCTATGAGGGAATGAAATGGCGGCAACTTGGTCCATTTCGAGGCGGCAGGTCTGCAGCCGTGACCGGAGTTCCCGGCAATCCAACACTCTTTTACATGGGTGCCACAGGCGGAGGCGTATGGCGCACCAAGGATGGTGGTAATACCTGGGAAAACATCTCAGATGGCTTTTTTGGTGGATCCATAGGTGCAGTAGCTGTAAGCGAGTGGGACAATAACGTCATCTACGTCGGTGGCGGAGAAAGTACGGTCCGCGGAAATGTATCCTCGGGATATGGCATGTGGAAATCCGTTGATGCCGGTACAACCTGGAAAAAAATTGGACTCCCTAATTCAAGGCACGTTGGAAGAATTAGAATACATCCCAAAAACCCGAACCTAGTGTACGTTGCGGTCATGGGCGACTTGTACAAATCTTCTTCAGAACGCGGTGTCTACCGAAGCAAAGACGGAGGAATGAGTTGGGAGAAGATCCTCTACGCAAATGCAGACGCAGGAGCTGTGGACTTAACCTTTGATCCCAACAACCCCAGAATTCTCTATGCTTCTACTTGGAGAATTAGAAGAACGCCCTACTCCCTGGAGAGTGGCGGTGACGGTTCCGGACTGTGGAAAAGTACAGATGGAGGGGATACCTGGAACAATATTTCTAAAAATGAAGGCCTCCCGGGAGGTACCTGGGGTATCTCTGGCGTGACGGTGTCGCCTGTAAACTCCAGCCGTGTTTGGGCTATTATTGAGAATGCAAAGGGTGGCGTATATCGGTCTGACGATGCCGGGAAAACGTGGTCGCTAATCAACAAGGAGCGCAAGCTGCGTCAAAGAGCCTGGTATTACACAAAGATCTATGCAGATACCCAGGATGAAGACATCGTTTATGTGCTGAACGTTCGGTATCACAAATCTTCAGATGGAGGTAAAACGTACAAAACCTACAATGCTCCGCACGGAGATCATCATGACCTTTGGATCGCACCAGAGGACAATCAGCGTATGGTCATCGGTGACGATGGAGGTGCTCAAGTCTCTTACGATGCCGGTGAAAACTGGTCCACCTACGAAAACCAACCCACGGCACAATTTTACCGAGTCACCACAGATGATTCTTTTCCGTACCGAATCTACGGCGCGCAGCAAGACAACTCCACCGTACGGATCGCACATCGGTCCGGAGGTCGATTTGTGGACGAAGATGACTGGGAGCCTACCGCGGGCGGAGAAAGTGCACATATTGCGCCAAAGCCTGATAACAACGAAGTGGTATTTGGAGGAAGCTACGATGGATTCCTGACCCGCGTAGACCACGAAAATCAGCAGATTCGTGCTGTAAACGTTTGGCCGGACAACCCCATGGGGCACGGGGTGGAAGATATGAAATATCGTTTCCAGTGGAATTTCCCGATTTTCTATTCCCCACACAATCCAGATAAGTTGTACACTACTTCCAACCATGTCCATGTTTCGATGGACGACGGCCAATCTTGGGAGGTAATCAGTCCTGACTTGACCCGAAACGATCCAAGTAAAATGGGTTCTTCTGGCGGACCAATTACGCAAGACAATACCAGTGTTGAATACTATTGCACCATTTTCGCAGCTACTGAATCCTATCATGAGGAAGGAGTCATCTGGGCAGGATCGGATGATGGTCTGCTGCACATCACACGAGACAATGGAAGCTCATGGCAAAATGTGACCCCGTCAGGGATGCCAGAATGGACGATGATCAACAGTGTGGAGATAGATCCTTTCAACAAGGGAGGTCTCTATGTTGCCGGCACTCGATACAAGTTGGGAGACTATGCGCCGTACTTGTACAAAACCGAAGACTATGGTGCTACCTGGAAAAAGATCACGAGTGGAATCGATGGAGAGCATTTTACGCGTGCGCTTCGGGCAGATCCCATCAAAAAAGGCCTTCTGTACGCTGGAACAGAAGCTGGTATGTACGTGTCGTTTGACGATGGAAGTAGCTGGCAATCCATGCAAATGAACCTGCCGATTGTTCCCATTACGGATCTGGCTGTCAAGAACAATAACTTGATCGCTGCCACGCAAGGGAGAAGCTTTTGGTTGATCGACGATCTCACCCCTTTACACCAATTGGAGGAAGCCAAGGGAAAGGCACACCACCTTTTTCAGCCGATGGAAAGCTACCGTATGGGTGGAGGTAACGGTCGCGAGTCAAAAACTGCGGGTACCAATCATCCTGGTGGTGTAATTGTCAATTATTTCGTACAGGACACTGCGAAGACCGATACGATCGTCCTCAGCTTCCATGAAGCAGACGGAGATCTGATCCGCTCTTTCTCTACATATCCTGATAAGAAAGCTAAAGAGGGGACACTAAAAGTGGTGCCGGGATTCAATACGATGAATTGGGACATGAAATACAATGGAGCCAAGACGTTCGACGGAATGATTCTGTGGTGGGCTACTACTAGCGGTCCTACAGCGATCCCTGGTTCATACAAAGTGAAAATGTCCGTAAATGGGGTTGAGCAAATGCAGGATTTCAGCATCATTGCAGATCCAAGAGCCTCTTCCACAGATGCAGACTACAAAGCACAGTTTGACTTCTTAATGAATGTACGCAACAAACTGACCGAAACACATGAGGGCATCATAAACATCCGCAAAGCCAAAGCTCAGATCAACGATGTACTGTCCAAAGTGGAGGACAATGAAGACCTGACTACCTACGGAAAAGACCTCATAAAAGAAATGGGAGAAATCGAAAAAGCCCTATACCAAACGAAGAACGAAAGTGGGCAAGATCCATTGAACTTTCCAATCAGGTTGAACAACAAGCTTGGACACCTCGCTTCCTTAGAGGGCATCGGGAACTACCCTCCAACAGATGCTTCCAAAGCATTTTATGCAGAGGTAACTGGTCAGATCGATGAGCAACTAAATATGCTCAATAAACTGTTTGATAGCAAAATCGGTGAATTTAATCGCATGGTCAAAGAGGCCGCTATTGATGCGGTGAAGCTAGAGGAATAGGAAATTGAGCACAGCAAAATAATTAGCGAAAGAGGGTGTAATAAACACCCTCTTTTTTTTACCTACCTGCAGCTAAAGTAAACGACCATGATACAACAATCCAGCATGCACTTTCTGGAAAGCGTACAAAACTCCAAGTACAATCAATGGTACAAGTACCTGGCCATCATCTTGCTTACCTTGGTTGGCGGGCAACTTCTTGGCGTTATACCACTTGCAGCCTTTACCATCTACAAGGGTGTCGAAGCTGGTGAAATGAACAGCATGGAAAATGGGATTGATTTGTCTATGTTTGGTGTAAGTCACACCGTCACACTTGTCTTTATACTCATCCCTTTTTTGGTTAGTTTTCTGTTCTATGTGTTGTTCTTCAAGACTATCCATAGGCGTAGCTGGCTCACTTCCATCAATGGAACCAAAAGTATCCGATGGAAACGTTTCTTTTTGGGTGTCGGTGTTTGGGGCTTACTAAGCTTGCTGCTATTTCTACTATCCTACTTCCTCAACCCGGAAGACTTTGTAGTGCAGTTTGATATAAAAAAATGGGTGCCGCTACTTGTGGTTTCCGTGCTCTTCATCCCCATTCAGACTACGTACGAGGAACTTCTTTTTCGTGGATATCTTGCTCAAGGCGTGGGCAGCATTTTCAGGAATCGCATCCTGGTGATTCTACTACCAAGCATTGGCTTTGCCCTACTCCATGCTTTCAATCCTGAAATCGAAAAATATGGTTTTTGGATTATGATGCCACAGTACTTTACCATCGGCGCAACATATGCCATCATTTCTGTGCTTGACGACGGGATCGAGATTGCAATGGGTGCCCACGCAATTAACAATGTTTTCGCTGCAGTCATGCTGAATTATGAGGGCGGTGCTTTGATGACGGATGCTGCATTTCTGCAAAAGGATTTGAACCCATCATCGGAATTGATTGGATTACTCATTATTTCAGCACTACTTTGTTGGGTTCTTGGACGATTCCTAAAATGGGATTGGAGCATTTTGTTTAAGAAAATTCATCGTGTCGAGACAGAAAGCGAGGTTAACATTCCACCTACTTAGCTGTATCCTTTTAGGTACAGTAACGACAGGGTTTGCGCAGCCAATTAATCCAGAACGGATCGAAATCATGCGTGATTCATGGGGCGTTCCCCACATCTATGCACCGACTGACCCTGAAGTCGCCTATGGCTTGGCGTGGGCACATGCGGAAGATGATTTTGAGACGATTCAGCTTACCATGCTGGGTGCCAAACAAATGCTAGGTCGTCACCTTGGGAAAAAGGGTGCAACAATAGACTATGTAGTTGCGCTCCTAAGGTGCGAGGAAATCGTTGATCAAAATCTGAGTAGCATTTCACCGGCGTTTCTACGACTTGTAGATGGCTATGTTCAAGGATTCAATGCATACGCCAGGAATCACCCCAAAGAAGTATTCTTGAAAGCAGCTTTCCCGATCACTGTCAAAGATGTATTCAAAGCTTACGTCCTGCAACTCGCTGTTATGGACGGTGCCGACAAAGTGATCAAGCAACTTTTTGACTCCACTATACCATCCGTCGCTGGTGGTATAGGCTCCAATGCTATTGCCGTCAGCCGTGCTAAAACCGCAGACGAATACACCTATTTGGCTGTCAATTCACATCAGCCTCTTGAAGGAGCAGCCGCATGGTACGAGGCACACCTGATCAGTGATGAAGGTTGGAATGCTCTGGGGGGACTGTTCCCTGGAGGCCCTGTTATTTTTCACGGTACCAACCAACACCTTGGCTGGGCACATACCGTAAATTATCCGGACAAAGTCGATGTCTTCGAGTTGGAGATGCATCCTGAAAACAAGAACCAATACAAAGTAGACAATGCATGGCTGACACTTGAGGAGCAAGAAGTCAAACTAAAAGTCAAATTACTTCTGGGGATTCCAATCACGGTCACGAAAAGTGCCTTTCATTCGATTTATGGGCCTGTGGTAAAAAATGAAGATGGCGTTTTTGCCTTTAGAATGAGTGTATTTGATGAAATTGGTGCCATTGAGCAATGGTATGAAATGAACAAAACCAGAAACCTGGAAGAATTCAAACAGGTGATTTCGGATATACGTATTCCAAGTTTCAATATGGTATACGCAGACAAATACGGCGAAATCTTCTATGTAAGCAATGGACTACTGCCCTCTCGTGATCCTGCCTATGACTGGTCCACTACCCTACCAGGAAATACGAAAAAGACGCTCTCTGACTCCTACCATTCCTTCTCCGATTTACCTCAACTCACCAACCCCGCTAGCGGTTTTTTATTTAACATGAACAACTCACCCTTCAATGCAACGGGAAAGATTGACAACCTAACTTTTGACAAATATGACCCTACTATGGGCTTTGTGCTTCGAGAAAACAATCGCAGCACACGTATGGATGAATTAATGATCACCTATGCCAATGGAGATGATCGACTAACCTGGGAAGAATTTCTTCGCATTAAGTACGATGCTCAGCTGCCTGACTCTCTGGTCTATCGGATCAATATCAACCCACTATTTAAGAATGCATCATTTCAAAGCACCAAGGCAAACCAAATTGTAAATCTGATTCAAGGCTGGGACAAGGTGGCGAAAAATGACCGAGTGGGGCCTGCACAAGCACTGCTCACCTACAATTATTTGGCAGAATCTTTGGACCCAACCCTTTACGAAAATCCAACCTACTACGCCTTTGAGACCGCCTTAATCCAAACCTATGATTACTTAGATTCCAATTTTGGTCGAGTAGACATTGACTTAGGGACTTACCAAAAGCTAATTCGAGGAAAAAAGGAACTGCCCCTAGACGGTATTCCGGATGTTATCACCGCCATGCGGTCTACCCCGCACAAAAAAGGGAAAGTAAAGGGTGCATCAGGTGAATCCTATATCATGATGATCCGCTACCCTGAGCAAGGGCTTCCCATCATTGAAACAATTAACGTATACGGTGCCTCCAATAAGCCTGAAAACCCCCATTATGATGATCAGATGGAGCTTTTCGTTCAACAGCAGCGTAAGCCCATGACGCTGGACGTCGAAGAAGTGCGAAAAAATGCCAAGCGTATCTATCATCCCAAATAACTTCAGTACACGTGGCTAAGCAGCCCAACAAGATGCTCTTAGCCATTTCCCGGTATGGGAACAAGTTGAAGGGCTTCATACGAAATCGTGTGAGTTCGACAGAAGACGCGGAAGATATTTTGCAAGAGGTGTGGTTTCAGCTCAGCAGAATCGTCGATCTGGATGAAATCGAAAACCTGAATGCATGGCTCTTTCGAGTAGCCAGAAATAAAATCACCGATACGTACCGAAAACAAGCATCTGCAGGACAGGACCAAGGCCTCGAAGACCTGGATTTTCTTGTACATGAAGACCTTCCCGACGATGAGCATTTCCGAGCCTTGTTTTGGGATGAACTGTTTGCCGCGCTAGAGGCTTTGCCGGAAAAACAACGCGACGTTTTTGTGAAGAATGAACTGGAGGACATGACCCTCCAGGAAATTGCGGATGCCTCTGATGAGAGCATCAAAACCATTATTTCTCGGAAAAGGTACGCCGTACAACAGCTACGCACACGATTGCAGCCGCTGTACGATGAATTGACGAATACTTAAAATACAATAACTTCAAACTAAGATATGAGACCTCCGAAACCCTTCTTTATCCCATTCCTGATTTTGGCAGCCTTAGCAGCCTTTTCCTACATCGTAATGCTACTTTGGAATGGTATACTTTCCCCTGTCCTGGAAATCAACACCATCACCTTTTGGCAGGCCGTAGGCATCTTCATCCTAAGTAAAATTCTCTTTGGATTTAAACCATTTGGTGGCCGCTCTCCTGGGAAATGGAAGTCCCACCGACATCGGTGGCGCAGTATGAGTGCTGAAGAGAAATCACATTTTCGGGATCGTTGGAAACAGCGTTGTGAGGCTGAAAACGATGAAAACAAAAAGAAGTAACATTTTTTAAAGTAAAATCCGGGTTCGCTCGTCTTCCTCTTTGAACTAAATAATTAGGAAAATGAGTAATCAAGTTTTAAAAACAATTTTGTTTGGTGCTGTGCTAGGTGCAGTCCTTTTTTGGATCCCGTTTTTTGCGGTGAAGGTCCTCCTCTTCTTTATGATCTTCGGATTGTTTTTCCGCTTTTTTAAAGGTAAAAGGTATTACGGTCCCTCCGGCTGGGCTTATGCAGATAAGATTCGAAGCATGAGTGATGAGGAGTACGAAAACTTCAAAACGAATTTTCGTAATCGGCAATGCGGAAAAAGTGATTGGAGATCGAGTGAAATGAAAGCACAGGAAGCATGAAACGAAGAAACCGATTTCTGACCGTGCTGCTTTCAGCAGCTTTTAGTTTTTCCATCCTCACCGTAGCGGTAGGAACTGATCATTGGAAACGTGGATATTACTGGCAGCCTGGATATCACTATCATCATCATGATTGTGATGAGGCTTTACCATCCGATACAGGGCAGGATAGGTCCCTTGAATCATAAGTAACTAAGAACTGATCGCCCCTCAATCTTGAGGGGCGATCTTGTTTTAACCTGTGTTTCTGATTTTTGCACCTACAACTCTAACACATATAGCGTATTCTCGCATCAAAGAAGGCAGATCGATTCAATGCGATTGCATACACTTCCAATTAGTGCATTTCAATATGCTACTCAAAACTAACAGTAGCCTCATTCTTTGGCTATTTTACATGTTGGCTAACATGTTATTGTCCGGATTTTCTTTTGAATGTACTTTCCTTCTATCAACTGAATTGTTTGTTGCGTCTTTGCATTTACCGGAACTTTTGGCCGTACCAGCATTGCAAAAAGCTGGGTACAGAAAGATAGACCGTATTTTGATCCAAACTGTAGACAGGTCTAAGTCCCTGATGACGAGGGACTTCTTGTACATATGCATTTACGCTGCGTAGCGTGAAAAACATCCATGCTGCTATTTGACCTTCCTGTTAAGGTTCAACTTCCCCCATATAGACTCAAACTCCCTAAATAGATACCTTAGCAAACTAAAACAGATAGCGCCATGAAGTTTGTATCTCAGCTAATCCTAAGCATTTGCCTATTCTCCTTGTTCTCATGTAGTGAGACTTCCCAAAAAGAATCCAGGTCAGTTGCTCCTGTCAAAACCTCAATAAGTATCGAGTTGGACCTTGCAGAGGCAAATAGGTTGAGCACGTTACCGATTGGTTGTATTCAAAATCCCCTTCCGTACAAGTCCGGTTTAGTCGTGGCTCAAGAAAGTGACTTAGCAATGCCCATTGACCACCATCCGGCATTTTACGGTTGCTTTGATTGGCACTCAGCGGTCCATGGGCATTGGTCGTTGATTTACCTTTTGAAAAGCTTCCCTGAGTTAGCGCATCGGGACGAGGCCATTCGGATGTTGGATGAAAACCTAACTGCTGAAAACATTGCGAAGGAAGTCGCCTATTTTTCATTGAATCGGGAGAGTCAATCTTTTGAACGTACCTACGGTTGGGCTTGGCTGCTTAAGCTCCAGGAAGAACTCTACACCTGGGATGATCCCACTGCTCAACGATGGTACACCAATCTAAAACCACTTGAAGACTATATAACGAATGCGTACATCGAATACCTCCCAAAATTGGTTTACCCCATCCGGGTCGGTACGCACTCCAATACGGCTTTCGGAATGAGTTTTGCGATCGACTATGCGAATACCGTGGGGAATGAGGCTTTAGCCAATGCGATTAAAGACGCTGCTATCCGGTTTTATCATGCCGATCAAGACTGCCCCATTACTTGGGAGCCCAGTGGATATGACTTTCTCTCTCCTTGCCTTCAGGAACTCGATGTGATGCGAAAGGTGCTGCCCAATGAAAAATTCATCGCCTGGTCAAACGCTTTTTTGCCCAGTCTTTTTGAGGAAAATTTAGATTTAAGCCCGGGACAGGTTCGGGATCGGTCAGACGGCAAACTGGTGCATTTGGATGGTGTCAACTTTTCCAGAGCTTGGTGTCTATACCCATTAACAGAGAATGTAACTGCCTACAACCTAGCAACTGAGCATTTGGACTACTCGCTATCAAAAATCACAGATGGAGACTATGCAGGTCAACATTGGCTAGGTTCATTTGCCTTGTACGCCTTCAAGACCAAAATTGAATCACAACGCTAACATACGCTAATTGAGAATCACTCGTTAATAAGCGTTAATGAGTTTTATGCAAACACCATTTTAGTTATCTTGGTAAAGCCTGCTTAAATCAAAAAGCTATGAAAACACAAATTACAACCCTCATTTTAGTCGCATTCCTCTTATGTGCTGCTTGTGAAGATGAAGCAGTTACCGAGCCTCTTCCATCAGAAAATCATATCTCCTTAATTACTGACGAAGGAACCTTGAATTTCACTGAGGATGTTGGCATTTTCAATTCGTACATCATTGGTAGCAAGCAAGACCAATTGTCACTCGTGCTGCAAACCCCAGATGGGCTAAGCTGTGAGATTTTCATTTTGAGTGCGCAGCTTTTGGAGCAAACGTTCCCACTCAGTGTACCAAATGCTGGTTTCGCCTATGGCGAAGTTCAACTGCGAGACTACACCCGGGATGTAGAGCTCACTTTTGGACCCAATGACGATGTTAACTACGTTGGATACACCAGTGGTGACGTCAGGTTCAACCTCACGTCGTACGAAAACGACTTTCTTCGCGGTACGGTGAAAGGCACCATTTCCACCATGACAGGTAAATCAATTGTCATCAACGAAGGATCATTCGGGGTGTTCGTTCAGCTGGAAGAGGTTGATTAGCTTAAAATGACTTTTTCACTTTAAGCGGTTCATTCGACAATCGTATATTTTGCCACGAATCACATCCCTCTTTGCTGGTTGGATTTTCAAAAAAGAGGTAGGTGTCGACAAATCTGGCTTATAATTGAAAGCAATATCTTGATCCCCTTCCCTTTCCGATGGCTAGAACCGATATTTGAAGCGTCATCTAATCAGGTATATGTATAACGTTGTTGTGATTGGCGGAGGAATTGTTGGAATGGCCTCTGCCCTAAAGATCAAAGAAAGGAACCCATCATACAAGGTTGCGGTTGTTGAAAAAGAACGAACGATCGCCAAACATCAGACCGGCCACAACAGTGGGGTGATTCATTCCGGGCTCTACTACAAACCCGGAAGCTACAAAGCGCAAAACTGCGTAGATGGATACAATCAACTGGTCCGCTTCTGCGAAGAAGAAGAAATCAATTTTGAAATTTGTGGCAAGATCGTAGTTGCCACCAATGAAAGCCAGTTGGGCCCACTTGATACGCTCTACGAGCGAGGCAACGCCAATGGACTTGATGGTATCAAAAAACTGGAAAAGGAGGAGCTGAAGGAGTACGAGCCCCATGTAAATGGCATTAAGGGATTGTATGTCCCTCAGACAGGAATTGTTGATTATGCTGAGGTGGCGGACAAGTACGCTGAGAAATTCAAACATTTTGGAGGCGAAATATTCTCTGCAAATAAATTGGTGAAGTTTGAAGAAGCGAAGGGGTTCATCCACGTGCATACGTCCAATGAGCGACTCACTACTCGCGTGGTCGTGAACTGCGCCGGACTGCATTCTGATCAGGTAGCGAAAATGACCGGTGCCAAAATCAATTACAAAATCATCCCTTTTCGGGGTGAATACTATAAGCTAAAGTCAGCCAAAGAAGACCTGGTTAAAAACCTCATTTACCCTGTGCCTGATCCAAACTTCCCTTTCTTGGGCGTGCACTTTACACGAATGATTCACGGAGGTGTGGAAGCAGGACCTAACGCCGTTTTGGCTTACGCCAGGGAAGGTTATAAGAAAAGCAATGTCAATTGGGGAGAATTCATGGGGTCATTGTTTTATCCTGGTTTTCTGCGTGTCGCAAAGAAGTATTGGAGAACGGGGTTTGGTGAACTGTATCGCTCCTATTCCAAAAGTGCCTTTACGAAAGCCTTACAAGAGCTAATTCCTGAGATTGAGAAGAAGGACCTTGTCAAAGGAGGGGCCGGAGTCAGGGCGCAAGCATGCGATCGAAAAGGTGGGCTCATTGATGATTTTTTAATTATCGAGCACGAAAAGTTTGTCAACGTAGGTAATGCACCTTCTCCCGCAGCAACCTCCTCTTTGGCGATTGGGGACCGGGTTGCGGACTTAGCCATTCAAAAGATGGGTTAAGTCGTTTTTGTGGTCTCCATATAGGGTTCAAGATTCGATTTTTCGACTAGCTTTAGTTTCGAAATCAAGAGCGAGTACACCACAACGAACAGTAAAAACCATGCAAAAAGATCCAAACAACCCCTGGCATCGAGTACCCATTGGAGACAACATTCCGGATGTTGTTCAAGGCATCATTGAGATCCCAAAAAATACACGGGCAAAATATGAGCTAGATAAAGACTCTGGTTTACTTAAAATGGATCGCGTTATTTACTCATCCATGTACTACCCTGCCAACTATGGATTCATTCCGCAAACGTACTGTGATGACCAAGATCCGCTGGATATACTTGTACTCTCCCAAATCACAATTGTACCAATGTGCATCGTATCTGCAAAAGTGATTGGTGCCATGCGAATGCTGGATAACGGTGAAAAGGATGATAAAATTATTGCGGTGGCAGAAAATGACATGAGTGTCAATCACATCAATGACATCTCCGAGTTGGGACGCCACTTCATCAAAGAAATGCAAAATTTCTTCGAAGACTACAAAAAGCTGGAAAACAAGACCGTAGAGGTGGAAGACTTTCAGGATGCAAAAACAGCTAAGAAGATTCTTTTGAAGTCGATTGAGGACTATAACACATTGATGAGCTCATGAGATTCGATCTTGCTCAGTCTGTTCTTCTGCTGGAAAAAACCCCAGCTGTTCTTCGCACCCTCCTATCCGACCTTCCCCAAGAGTGGATAAGTAGCGATGAAGGATCGGCAACATGGAGTCCATTCGACATCCTAGGTCATTTGATTCACGGTGAGGAAACCGATTGGATTCCGCGGACCAAGATCATTCTAGACAGAAGCATGAAGCCGTTCGAACCATTTGATCGATTTGCACAAGATGAACAAAGCAAAGGAAAGACACTCGTCCAGCTAATGGATACCTTTACACTCCTTCGAGAAAACAACGTGGCGGAACTCAAAAGCTTAGAAATTAGTGAAGCAGATCTTGAATTAACCGGAATACACCCTGAGCTTGGAGAGGTAACCCTCAAAAACCTTCTAGCTACTTGGACAGCACATGACTTGAGTCATCTATCCCAGATTACGCGCGTGATGGCAAAACAGTATAGACACGAAATAGGCGTCTGGACCAAATACATGAAAATCATGCAGACCTAGTCTTTCAACCCTTGTCTACCTAATTTTCGTATTGCTCCTGCCAAGCTACCACCAACGCTGGTAGTTCTTCTCCATCTTCCACAAAAATTAATGAAGCAGAATTCATGCAATACCTTAGACCTGTAGGCGCAGGACCATCGTTGAACACATGTCCTAAATGGGAGCCGCTACCACTGTCCACGACCTCCGTACGAACCATTCCATGACTTCTATCAACAATCTCTTCGACTGCCCCCTCTTCAATTGGTTTATAGAAACTGGGCCACCCAGTGCCTGATTTGAATTTATGTTCAGAGCGGAACAAAGGCTGACCTGTTGCTGCTGAATAATAGGTTCCCTTTTTCTTGTTATCCCAATACTCCCCTGAGAAAGCATATTCCGTTCCTTGCTGACGTAAAATGTAGAACTGTTCATCCGAAAGCATCTCTTTCCATTCGGCGTCGGACTTCTGAATGGGATAGGCTTTGTTTTTCTCACTCGGATTTGAATTTACCTGGCAGGCACCCGTGAAATAAGCCATACCTAAAATTAAAATAAGCGATAACCTCATAGTTTATTCTTTTTTCATTCGTGGAACGGAAGGTAAAGCATTTGGTTAGCAAAATCTTGGACCAAATGGGAAATTACACGACAAGATCTTTTGAATTGTCGTTTTCGCGATATGTAAATATCGACACGATAGATCGTTCGGAAAAAAAACGTGTTGTTCACAAAGTTTAATTACACTTTTCCTTGCGCTCTACCTATCTTGGATATCCCCTATGACCTTACGCCTACTATGCTGTCTAGTAATATGTTGTTGCTTATGTGTGATTTTTTCACATAAAACCCTTGCAGCTCGCACTGCTCAACTGGGAAAATCGTCAAGGGATTCTGCCTTCTTGGAGGCCCTTGAATCTTCCTATGCGGAGCTGCATTCCTACCCCAACCAAATTGCTTTTTTAAAGGAGCAATTGAACCTCGCGAAACAGCAACAGCTTGCACTCGGAAAAGCCAGGACACATTTTCTACTTGGTTCAAATTATTGGGCGCACGCCCAGTACCCATTAGCCATTGACCATTTGAGAAATGCACTAGCGTTGTACAAGGTCTTGGATGTAGCAAGTGAACAAGGGGCATGTTTCAATACACTGGGCTTGACGTGGTTTTATCAAGCAAAGTACGAAGAGGCGATTGTCTATTTGGATTCTGCTTTACATCTTTTCAAACAGCAGAACGATTCATCCAACATCGCCAGGGTGCTGAACAACTTGGGTTTGATTCACCAGAAAATTGGGGAGCATCAGAAATCCACACAGTACTTTGTAGACGGTATCGCATACCAAGTGAAATACGCGTCGCTGGTAGATCAGTCAAATTCGGATGTTCAAAATTCCAAACTCTACAAAAACCCCCATGTGGTTGGGCAACTAATCGAAGAAACACGTACTGAAATGCGTAAGGCAAAAAATGCGGGAAGTTTTAAAGAGTTTGTAGGCACCATGGGTGATTTGGGGACACTATATCAACTACTGGACCAACATGACACCGCCTTCTTCTATCTACGAAAGTCGGCCGAACTGTACGACTCCCTTGGACTTATTTCAAACTACTTGTTAGACATGCTTGACATTGGCGATAGCTACACCGCGCTTGCTCAATGGGAGAAAGGAAGCGAAATATATCAGGAGCTGATACCAAAAATGGAGTCAGAGCGCATGATTGCCGTACTGGGTAACGTCTTGGAAAAGCTAGCTGCAATTGAGATCAACCTGAAGAATTATCGCAATGCAATCAACTGGTACAAACAGGCAATTCTCTTAAACGACAGTGTGGGTCACATAGCCAGCGTTGCCAAAGTCAATCTAGGTATCGCAGAATGCTACCTGCAGACTCCTGAATTAGAAAAGGCGAAAGAATATGCATGGAAAGGAAGGGCGATAGCGCAAGAGATAAATTCATTTACCATGAAAAAGAGGTCTGCGAAGCTACTCTCCACGATACATGAAGCGCAGAATCAGTCAGACAGCGCGCTTCACTACCAAAAAATCTATGCAGAAATAGCGTTGACGGAAAAGACTGCCGAGTCCCAACGTATCGCTAAAGAACTAGAGGCTAACTACGAACTAACATCCAAAGCAAATGAAATCAAAAACCTGGATTTAGAACTGCAGCAGAAAAGCAGTTTTATCAATCGTCAAATCAAGTACCTGATTGTGCTAATAATCGCTACTGTCTCGCTGGTGTTTCTCTCGATCGTGACCATTCGAAGAAACAGGAAAATTAAAGAACTGAACCTTCAAATCGCGAAGCGCAACACGGAAAATGAAGCATTGCTTAAGGAGGTACATCATCGGGTAAAAAACAATTTGCAGATGATTACCAGCCTCATAAATATGCAAGAACGTCGGACCGGAACCGGACCTCAAACAGAGGTACTTTATCAGACAAGGAGTAGAATAAAATCCATTGGGTTACTTCACGAGCAACTCTATACATTTCAGGAATATGCAAAAACAAGGGTAAAGCCCTACATTGAAACACTCACAAAACTCATACTGGATACTTCTGATGCAAAGGGTCGAGTCCATCTGGAGCTGGATATTGATGAATTTGAACTCGAATCAGAAGAGTTGTTAATCATTGGCTTGGTGATCAATGAGTTGCTAACGAACGCCCTTAAGTATGCCTTTCCCAATCAAGAGAATGCCACGGTGCAAGTTCGCATGAAGATCGATGGCTCCGATCTCAAAGTAGAACTTGAGGATAATGGCATAGGTTTTTCGACAACGAATAAAGGGCTTGGATGGACCATCGTAGAAGCGATGACTAAAAACCTTGATGGAGAATTACAACTCAAATCTCAAGAAGGTACGTTCGTGTCTATCGTACTTAAAAACCTCATCCAAAGGTAAGGTCCACCCCGAATTCAACGGCCAAACTCTTGCCTCGACTAAACATGGATTGTCTATAACAAAAACATGATCCTTTTGGATTCTTAACAGGAAAGAAGTCTCCAAATTTTTCATTTTACGCTCGCTTCGCTAAATTTTAGATTCAACGTCAGCCAGCATGAATATCAAAGTCCTGATTATTGAGGATAATCCACTAACCTCACAAGACCTGAAAGAGATCATTGAGGAGCAGGGTATGAGTGTCACAAGTATTGCTAAGAATAGTAACGAGGCCTTTCAATCCATCAAAGAATCCAAACCAGACGTGCTTTTGGTAGATGTGTTCCTTAAGGACGGGGACAACGGAATTGACATTGTAAATGAATTGAATAACGCTTACCCCATCATCTATTTAACCGCCAATTCAGATCGAGAAACAGTGAATCGAGCCTTAAAAACACGACCTTCCTCTTATTTGACCAAGCCTTATGACGATCAGGACGTGGTCATCGCATTAGAAATCGCATTCAACAATCACTACAATGCAGTCTTCTCCTCGGAAAGCAGAGAAGTGAATTTCATTTTCTTAAAATCCGGTAATAAGTTCGAAAAGGTTGGTATTGAAGATATCCTCTACCTACAAGCGGACGGAAGTTATACTCGATTTATCACAGCCAACAAAGAGTTTACACTTTCGGGAAACTTAAATAACACCTCAGAGAAGATCAAGAACCCTGCATTTCTTAGAATCCACCGATCGTACATCGTAAACATCAACAGCGTTACAGGTCTTGACAACGATTATGTCTTCATTGAGGAGAAAAGTCTTCCAATCAGCAGGAGCTACAAGGAAGAGGTTTCCCGACAACTCATGAAAATATCTTGACGACTTTTCTTTACCTCATTACAGTCTTAGCGTTTACCATTCAGCCTCCTGAATTAAGCATTGGTGTGGCAAAAGGGGGTGAGGAATTGCTACCCAGTTCCTTCACTCCTCTTGTGGACTTGGAGCAATTAGAAATTAAACAAGCGTATTGGGCAGAGGTTGCGATCACAAATTTCCATCCAGGCACCTTCGTTCTTCAGGGAGGCAATTCCAATCTCAAAAGAATTCACTTTTACACCACAGATCAGCGCCGTCTGGAAATTAGTAATAACCTAGAAATACAATTAGACGGAAGCGATACAACCTTTTTACTGTTCTATCCCTTTGTGGATGAAAAGGATAGTAACCTGCTCAGTATCTCGATCAACGATAAGTCAGTTTTCCTGGAAAACCTTAGAAAAGAGAGTATTGGTCAGTATGTGTTTCACGCATTTCTTCTGTTTCCCTTTTTAGTCTCCTTGGTTCTTTACATCCGGACGCGTGCAACGGTATACCTACATTACGCACTTTACATCTTTTCGCTCATTTTCTTTTTTGGCTATCAGCATGGCATCGTTGGAACATACCTGCCTTTTATAAACAACATACCTCCGATCTGGATTTGGTTGTGCGGATCACTCATGAGTATCTTCTACTTGCTTTTTACCATAAGTTTCCTGGATTTAAAAAAAGTGGATCCATTCTCTCGAAAGCTGATTTTGATTGCTATCTGGTTTACAAATTTTTATACCGTATTATCCATTAGCCTGTACGCGCTAGGAATCGATGTCCAGCATTCGATTTTGTACAAAACGCCTTTTTTGTCTGTTCAGGTTGTTCTCATAATCTGGTTCGTGGGAAGAACATTCAAACATCCCTCTAGCATTAAGTATTACTATTTGACCGGGTTTTTCATCCTTTTTGCGATCGTCATTTCAGGGCAGGTCTTATCGACAAGTCGTAGTGCCTCTGACTATAACGGTCTGTTTCAACTCGGTCTGGTCGCAGAGGTATTCATTCTAACCCTAGGATTGAGTGCCAGGGTAAATGCTATTCAACGAGAAAAAGACTTTGCCCAGAACAAACTGATTGAACAGCTCCAAGTCAATGAAGAACTTCAAAGAGAATATACGGAGGAACTAGAGGACAAGGTGATCGAACGAACCAAGAGCTTGGACCTCAGAAACAAGGAGAATGAAATGCTGCTGAAAGAAGTGCATCATCGGGTAAAGAACAACCTTCAAATGATCACCAGTATGATCAACATGTACAATCGAAGATCGGATTCTGAAGAGGTGGAGGAGGTTTTAGTGGGGGCACGAAACAAAATCAAATCAATGGCTTTGATCCACGAGCATCTCTATGCGCATGAGGACTTTTCCAACGTGGCAATTGATGAGTATTTGTCTCAGCTGATCCATATGATCATTGATTCGCTGCATAAGGGGAATCAGATTGATTTGCGGCTCAATCTTGATAAAGTTGTTTCTGATATTCAAACGGGAATTTCATTGGGACTCATCTTAAATGAACTGGTAACCAATAGTCTTAAATATGCCTTAAAGGAGCATCCCAACCCATTTCTATCGATTGAGCTGGCTGAAAACCAGCAAAGATTATGTCTAAAAGTCAAGGACAACGGACATAATGCGGTAAGTGTAGCTGAAGACGGGCTTGGTTTCACAATCATTCGCAGTATCTTGGATAGCATGGAAGGAAGTATCGATCAGCGACCCTCGGACACTGGATACGCAGTGGAAATAACCCTTAAAGACTATCAATTATATACTGAGTTATGAAGTGGTCGGATATCTTTTACAATACGGAAAAATTTGAATGGTATGGTCCAGAATACTTTACTGCTCTGGTTTTATTGTCCCTAGTAGGGACGGTATTGATTTGGTTTGGCATGAGATCCAGCAAACATGACCAAGACAGAATTCTTAAAGGAATATCGTACCTACTTTCATCGGCAATTGTTCTTTGGGCAATTATTGAAATTTGGCTTGGTCGGTTTTACCTGGAAACAGACCTGCCTCTTATTTTTTGCAATTTCTTTGCATTGATCCTTCCCTTCTTTGCACTTCAAAGGACACAACGCTCCTTCAATATCTTATATTATATCATTCTTGCAGGTGCTACTCAGTCTATCATTACACCGGGACTGAAGCTTAATTTCCCTCACTATGAGTTCCTTAAATTTTGGACTGTTCATGTTGGTCTGATAGTCTTTGTTATCTATCAAATGGTTGTCTTCAAAATGAGACCAACCAGAAGTGGCATCTGGCAGACTTTTGTATTTATCCAAATTTACATGGTCATTGTTATTGGAATCAATTGGTTGTTAGATGCCAATTACCTGTACCTGAATGTTAGGCCAAAACATGATACGCTCCTTAGTTTACTGGGTGGGTGGCCATGGTACATTGTTTGGATGGATGTGATTCTTATTCCCTACTTCTTTCTACTCTATCTACCTGTTTGGATTTGGGGTAAGAAGTCTAATCCATAACAACCTTACGGTTGATATTCAAATGTCCCGTCGCTAAAAAACAATGTTACCTCCATCTGAGCAATTACATCTGCAGCTTCACTGTGATTCAAAATAAAGCGAATGTCTTTCCCACGCTGCGGCAAGTGCATTTGATAGCTAAACCGGGTATCAGAAGTCAGTGCCTCCGGCATATCGAACATGGTATTAAGAAGCTCACTCTCGTGAAGCACCTGACTGTTGCTCTGATCGATCAGCTGCGTCAAATCCATTAAAAGGCCTAAGTCAACCCTTTCCCAGGCTCCCTCATGAAAGGTCCTAAACTCAAATGCTTCCGTGGTCACTTCCCCTGTGAAAGGCTCCATGCCTACCTTGTTCATTGCAAATAGCTTTCTCCCGGCCGAAAGGTTCCAGTATACGTACTCTGTATACAGAAACCCATCTGCCACAGGGCTTACAACTTTCATGTACCCATTTCGCTCATCCAGCAGCTCCAGTTTGTCGTCGTAATCACCGCCAGCACCCGGAGAAGCATCTGGATCCCAAGTGCTGGCTAAAACGCGTTCTGCCTCCTCAAGATCTTCTGAATAAAACTTAAAAAAGCTCGAAATCCGATAGGGTTCTGGTTCCGCAGCGAGAAGTGTTGGATCAACAGGGCCAAAAACATCAACCGACGCCTCATCTGCTCCTGCTGTAGTCTCCTCCAAGGGAACTTCAAGCACACTTTCTTCCAAGGCTTCTTCGACTTCCGGCACCGTTTCAGGGCTTGTAGAATTGGTCGATGGACTGCAAGCCTTGCAGAAAAACACAACGATGATTAGGTAAAAGGACTTGTTCATTGGATTGAAGTTTTTACTTTGTTTTCAATATAATACCCTGGCAAGGATCGGAATGCATGTTTGCAAGATTTAGGACCCATGCTTACCTAGTTTGTTTTAATGATTTTCAATGTCTTTATCAACGTCAAATCTTTACGTACTTGAATAAAATACTGCCCAGATTGAAGTGCTGATATGTCAATCTCACCCCTTGCCGGAACCAGGCTTGTTAGGACCATTCGTCCATCCAGACTATGGATGATCACCTCTATGGCTTCTGAGTTATTGAGGCGGAACGATTGCGAAGCAGGATTTGGATAAACGACAAGTTCTGACGAAGAATCCATCCCAAGTACGTTCTCTTCGTCATCGTCACTTGGATCATTCAGTATGCTCACCGTCACTTCCTTAGTAAAAGTCAATCCCCCTTCATCCGTCACCGTGATCGTCGCCGTCAACTCCTCTTCGGCACCAAAATCATAGGATCTGGCGGATAGCAGTGCATCACCTTGAACTGTAAAGTCATCGGTTTCCACCACAGCATAGGTAAAGCTTTCTGCCTCATCCTGATCTACAGCAGTCAAAACTCCAATGATTGTTTCTGTAACTAGATTTTCGGCAATTTCGGCATTGCTAAGAGTTATATCTTCCGGTGCTTCATTAACATCATTAACAGCAAGCTGAATTGCAAACAGGGCGGTTGAACTAATGCCACTTGCTGATGCCTCAATCAATACACGCAACGAATCCTGTTCCTCATGGTTCAAACTTGTGGTTGTGGACAATTCGCCGGCATTTGAAACTGAAACCTGATCAAAATCGGGGAAATCTGGGTTGGTATTTATTACTTGATAACTACTCGCACCCTGGAATTGTCCGATCAGCGTATTGGCGTCAAGATTTTCGTCAATGCTTTCGGCGAAAACCGCATTGTAAGTAACATTCACCTCGCTAACATCCACCACTGTGATGTCGAATGCACTGGAAAATGTCAGTCCTTCGGGGTCCGTGACCTCTATTGTGACCCCGGTGTACAGACTTTGCTCCTCAAAATCCAATACCTCGGCGGTGACCAAGTTGTTTCCATCGACTGTAAACTCCGGATGACTGGTAACGCTGTAGGTAAATTCAGTATCCCCATCCGGATCAACTGCTGAAAGCGAACCAACAATGGAGCCCACGGCCGAGTTTTCTTCTATGGAAGTAGCAGACAAATCTACTCGACTGGGCGCTTCATTTACATTCAAAAGGTCCAACCTGATTGTGTAAATAGTCGACGCACTGGTGTTAAGGTCTTCAACTCTAAATACTAAATTCCTTTCCGCTCCAAATTCCTCCCTGTCCAGTTCTGCTACTGTCATCAAACTGTCAAATTCATCCAGTTGGAAAAAGGTATTGGTTTGGTTTCCATCGCTAACCGTAACCTCGTAATTATTAAATACTGGATTCGTGTCTTCATCGTCTACTTGTAATTTTCCAAGTTTGGTACCGATGGGAATGTTTTCCTCTACAGAAAGTGACAAGCCATCGGGCGCTGAAAAAAGGCCGCTTAACTTTATTCCACTAAATGGCTCATTTACATCTCTTATTGAAACAACTACCTTTCTTGTACTTGTTAGTCCACCCGGATCCACAGCTTCAATGACGAAAGAATGGATGCTCTTTTCTTCGAAATTTGGATCTTCAAAATATAAATTCAACTCACTGTCAATGTTATTTACAAGGGAACTTTCAATGATCTCGTCCGAGAAGGAGGTAAAGCTAAAATCGGCAGTAAGACTCGTCTCGGGATCCACTACATCCAGCCTTGTAAGAAAAACCGCCCCTGATGATTCATCTATAAATAGGGTGTCCGGTAATCCATTAAAAACCGGAGGCTCATTTACGTCAGTTACACTTATGGTAAAAACCTCCTCCCTATCTGGGAAGGTCTCATCATCCAAATCATCAAATATGATCGTTGCTGACAGTTGCTGTCTGCTTTCATAATCAACTGGTTGAGCAAGGACTAATATACTGTCTACTACTTCAAAATACTGGCCGTCGGTGTTGTTAGCCACCTGCAAATCGTATACTGCGTCTGCATCTTCATCTTCCCAGAATAGCTGACCTATCTCCGTTCCAGCTGGCAAATTTTCTTCTACAGTCTGTCCGGTTATGGTAATGTCAGTGACCGGGTCATTAGCATCCGTCAGCTTCACAACCATTGGTAAATACACCGTATCAAGCGAAAAACCAGGAGTTAGAATTCCTACCGTCAAGTTGAACAATGAATCGGACTCAAAATTGAGTACGGTGTCGGTGGAAGCGGTCACGTTGATTTGATCGGAAAAACCAAAAACATCGAAGAACTGTCCATCATCGATGCTATCAACGACAAAATATGAGTTATTTCTGAAGCTTGTTGTAAAATCAGGATCTATCACGTCAGTGGAACCTAAAAAGGTCGACTGATTGAGAAATTCAGTTCTCTCCTCCCTTACCAAAGTATCAATCGAGGTGGGAAATTCATTTAAGTTCAGTAGTGTGACACCTTCATTGAAAGTGAATGCTTTGGAGAGTGATAAGCCTCCTCCATCTGTTGCAGATAATATCAATGACACAGATGCCGAAAAAGCATTTGTAGAAGTTGAAATTGCTTCAAAATCAATCGGCCCTTGCGTGCGGACTGTATCACCATCAATATAAAATCTGGTCGCTGTTAAACTATCTTCAATTGTTAGGGTCAAGGCCGTATCAAACTCATCTAAATCCGTGGCAGAAACCGTACCGACTGCAGTACCCATTGGATCTGTCTCTCGAAGCTGATTCAACGTTTTGGTAAAAACAATGTCTTTAGGAGGTTCATTTAGATCGTTTATACTTAGAAGAAAATTTCTAGTTATAGTCTGATTTGATACATCCGTAAACGTTATTGGTATTTCTATCTCCTCGAGGCTTTCATGATCAAAGAGAACCGTCACGAAAAGTGAATCATTGGAGATAGAAAATGCGCCATTACTGGTAGAATAGTTCGGAACTATCCCAGAAATCTCAGGAATTAACTTAGAAACAAAACCAGTGAAATTCTCATCAAAGTCGTCAGCTTCTAAGCTAAAACCCTCCGGACCTGATTGAATAACAGATAAAGTCAATAGATTATTATTCAGACTGTAAATTGTGTCCTGCCTTATTTCAATATCTCCATAGTAACTAGTGCTGGTTGGGTACTGCTGAATAAGATTGAAATTTAAGTCCAACACCAAATTTCTTCCTTCTGAGGTCTGTGAAAGATAAATTTTGCCATCTTTTATATCAAAGTGCGAGAAGTTTTCAAAAGGAGGCAGATATACTTCATCAACTACTCCTTGTAGATCTGTGCGAAGGATTTCTTCTTTAGCAGTATTTGCATTCCTATTATGTAAATACAGGAAATTTCCGTTTAAGATAAGTTCATCATTGAAACGATAGTTTTCGGACGAAACCGCATACTTTTTAGTGAAAAGACTGTTTCCATCGTGGTCAAGCTTTAGTATGAAAACTTCGTCAATCCCTGGTGTTTCTACAGTAAGTGCATCACTATTTATAGACAGCGACCCACTAAAGTATCCAGCCACATAAACTCCATTTTGGTCCGCTACTATCTCTTTCGCAGTTACCCAACTGCTTCCATCAATACCTTTCACCCATTGCACAAATCCATCCGCGTCAAGCTTGATTACTAGTGAATTATTAGCACTGCTTCCATTTGTTGTGAAAGTAGTCCCATCAATCGTGACTTCACCGCTACGATATAAGGCAGTAATATAGATATCTCCATTGTCGGTAAAAATGGCGTCGGAAATACGGGCTATTCCATACTCGCGAATCCATACGGTATTGGATTGATCATCAATTTTGACGAGGTAATTGTCTCCATCCGTGTATTCTCCCTCGTCCCATATTAAGCTATTTCCTATTTCATCAGTAACGATTGCATCTGGACTAACGGCATCCACAAATCCGACCACCGTGGTCGCCTGTATACTAGGTTCATCCCCAATTGAATAGTCCATAATCAAAATATCTTCAGTAGAACTTTTAAGTGTATCGGACCCTGAAATCAGCGCCCCCCGAAGACTTCCTATAGCTCTTATATTTTGGCCATAAGGTTCACCTAATGCGTAGAGTCCGTGATTTCCTCCAGGGTTTCCCAGCGTCGAGGATTGAGCTTCAGTACCCAATTGATCAAAATTCAAAATCACGGCGTCCGATTCGAAGAGACTATTGTAGTCTAGATTGTTGAAAGACAATAGGCCCGTAAAATCGCCCACCCCGGTCAAAGCAGTTCCATCATAGACAACATCCGCTATCTCGACATTATCATATGTCCAAAGAACTGATCCTCCAGCAGAGTACTTTTCGATGTCTCCGACATCTAAAACCACGTACTGGTTGCTGAATTGGTCTATTTGAAGATTACTGATGGCTTCGGAGAATGCTTGTAGACTAATTAAAGAACCATCATCTTGGTATCGAGCTATGAAACTTGTTTCAGAACTAATTGTGGACCCTGCATTTCTACTTCCTATGGCATTATCACTAAAATTTTCTCCGAACAAGTAAATTGTACCATCAGGTCCCAGTTCGACACCGTCGCTGGTTACACCATCTAAGGTGGTTCCTCCCGTTTGAAAGATATCGTCAAACCAGACAAGTTCAAGATCATGGTTGAAGGAAAGGAGCGTGGCCTTTGTGCCAAAACTGCTAATATTGATGCCGTCAATCGATACAGTAATATTTCCATTTATGCTGTTTCTAAAAGACACATAAATTTGGTTATCATCAACGTGTAGGTCTGTAACCAATATCCCCTGGACATTCGACTTTAGTACTGTTTCGGAAAAATTGCCTTCCAAGCTGAACTTTCCTAACTCCAATAACCTATCCTTTACTACAAAAATGGTATCGTTTAAAATTGCCATTTCTGCGTAGGTCGAACCTAGTGCTTTAAATCCGATATACTCACCATCTTCCTTATTATAAGTTCTGATACTAGATCCAACCAATTGATAAAGCTTGTCGCCAGTTACTACCATTGCTCTCGTGCTCCCAATACTACTTTTTATCCAGCGCAGATTCAATGAAGCGTCATAAGACGCAATAAAAGGACCTTGGCTCAGGGTATCACCTTCTACTATGATCTGACTACCCAAATTGCCATGCACATACCTATTTCCTTCGTTATCCAGTACTATCTCATAAAATTGATCACTGCCTCCAAATGTTGAGATTCCCGACTCAAGCGTACTTAATTCCGCAGAAATAATATTGTCAATAACTGAAATCAAGAATGCTTTTGAAAAAAAACCACCTTGCCCATCATCCGTTTGTATGCGAACAGAGGCCGATTGCTGCACCTCAAAGTCAAATTCACTTGCCAAATAGAGTTTATCTTCCAAAGTATAAAACCGCGCATTATCATCGTCTCCTTCCCCATTGACCAAAGTATACGTAAATCCACTTTGGTGATTGTCAGGATCTATGGTGGTCAAAACACCTACCAACGTTCCCCTACTACTACTTTCATTGACAACAGTATCAGATAAATGTAAATCAGTTGGCAACTCATTTACATTGGTAATAAGTATACTTAAGTCAGCTTCAACAATACCTCCCTTATCATCCAAAACATCAACTTTCAAAGCATAACTTGACTTTAATTCAAAATCAAAGACTTCATCTGTCACCAGCTCATTCCCATTTACAATCTTAAACTCGGCATTGTCTTCTTTGAGCGGATCTAGAAAAAACACATGCGTATCAGTCAAGTCAGGATCAGATGCAGAGAGTGTCCCGATCAGGCTTCCTTCCACAAGATTTTCATCGACCGTGTTGGAAGAAATGTTGACCCCTTGAGGCAGGTTGTTCAAGTACATTCGGCTGAACCAAATATCATTTGTTGAACCACTAGGATCTGTATTGATGATTGTGTCCCCGCTTAGAACCAAAGCGGAACCTTGGAAATTACCAATCGCCCAAAATTCATCCGCTGCTCTTTGGACAATACCTTTCAATTGATCATCTGCAAAATCATTACCGTCTCTAAATGCTCTCACTAGCTGATTTGACGGGTTCATCTCAAACAAAAAGATATCTTCCTGATCTGCTGTACCTTGGTAGGCTAACAAGTCAAATACAAGGCTGAATCCTTTGGTATTCCCTATGACTATTAGGTTTCCATTCTCCAGTAAAACCATGTCTGTTACTTCTTCATCTTTGGTAGACCGAATCAATTGATTCCAGACAAAAGCATTGTTTTCGTATTTGATGATCTGTATGTCATCATGGTTATTGGCTGGGTTGTTTCCAAACAACAGCCCTCTGTGCTTAACAGCTAAATACCAGGTTTGTCCATCCCCTATGATTCTACTGCTGTTGACATTGAGCGTGCTATTGAAAACCGCATAGTTTTCGAGGGAACCAGCCGCATCAAATACCATGGCAACAGCTTCAAACCCACCTGTAGTGTTCTCTGTCTGGCCATCTATAGTGACTGAGGTACTGTTGAAGCTAGCTCCAACCAAAACGGAATCCTCTGGAGTCACATATATATCATTGATCTGATCCTCTTGATCACCACCAAATTGATAGCTCCATAGGATGTTTCCATCTGAATCCATACTAACTATATACCCATCTAGACCACCCTCAGAAGCATACGTATTTGTTCCAAGACTCAGTCCTGATCCTGAGAATTGACCACCAACAATGATATTGTCCTGTGAATCCAGTGACAGGCTGCTGTTGGTGGTTATGTCACTACTTTGGAATACTCTACCCCATAGGTAGTCACCATTCACATCATAGACGATCACAAAAGCTGCTTCTGCGCCGCTCTGGGTAAGTTCTTCCAGGTCAAATTGCATGGAGCCCCCAGAGAAGGATCCGGAAATGATTAGATTTCCCTGAGAGTCCAGCAGGGTCTTCTGAGCACTTATTTCACCTGCTCCAGTAAGAATGACCGATTTTTGAGGTCGATAATTTCCATCATCATCGAACACAAGAACTGCTGCATTGTTGTTATCAACTGAAGAACTAGGTCCCATAGCACCGTAGCGTAAGTCAGTCCCAACGTGGTCGATAGCTACCACAATAAGCGAATCACTCAACGTAATATCATTTCCAAAATCTTCTTCATTTGTTAGATTTATTTGATCATTTGAACTAAACAATCGTTGAGATTTAGAAAAAGTGTATTGTTGCTGTGAATGGGCTAAGTTTTCAAATCCACTGTAGAGACAGAGCATAATGAAAACTCGTACTGTAAATTCAATATTTTTCATGACTTAAAATTTTTGTTGGTGCTTTTCCGCTTCTTTCAGCTAAACTCGGATCGGTTTATCTTTCGAAAGATTTTCTTTTTGCAATAAAACACCCCGACTCTGAGCCGAGGTGCTTGTTTTTGCTGCCTTAGCAGCTTCCTTAGTTTATCTTGATGATTTTTTCAGTGCCCAGCAAAGCCCCGTCCTGAAAAACATGTAGGATATAATGCCCTGATTTAAACCCAGACAAATCCACCTGGTGCGAAGACTTCTCTTCCGGAATACTCAGTAGTTTTTTTCCCGCAATACTGAAGAGCTCAAGCGACACTGAATCCTCAGCGCTGAAGTGTAATGTGTTTGATGTTGGATTCGGATATATCTCCGCATGTTCAAGCATGTCAAGTCCAAGTGCTACCTTGATGTAAGGATCGGACACTTCACCATTCGGGCAACCGGAAGCAATTCCAACTGCGGTATAGCTTCCCGGAAGCTGTGCCTCAATGCCAGACCCGGGAGATTGGGAAGTCAAAAATTCACCATCTAGATACCACTCAATCTGATCAGCTATTATCTCCGTAAAAAGAAAGTCACCACTTACAATGATTACCGGCTTAGCTGGAGAAATACAGAAGCTTACAGATTCCTGAGCAAAACTGTAGTTGGCATTCCCACTTTGGGTTACTAAGAGCGTTTCTGCTCCCGGGGCATTGATGGTCACGCTAGTTCCGCTAATTGAGGTCCTTCCGGTATTGGAACTGACAGTTGCCTCCAATCCAGATGAGACCGTAAAACTGACATCGAATGAATCTCCGAAGACTTTGTCCGTGATCGCATCGACTGCGATCGTTTGGCTTGCAGGGCTTACTGTAAAACTAATGTTTCGACTGGGTGCTTCATTCCAATTTTGATTCCCTGCCTGGGTGGCGCTGATCGTAAAAGATCCCGCTTGAGTGATTGACATCGTGTTGTCCTCTATCGTTCCTAAGCCTGTACCAGAGGTTTGCTCATATGAAATATCCAAGTTTGAAGTTGTCACAGCTTCAAAAACAACGGATAAGTCCTCCTCATATAGGAAGCTACCTGTCTGAGGGAAGGTCAGGAGCTGATCTCCTTTTATGATGGTGAACGTTACACTCACGGGCAGCGCTGTATTATAAATATCATTTCCTTGAGCACTGGCAGAAACAGTCACTAGGCCTGTGCCTTCACCGCTACCATTGTAGATATAGTTGCGAGAAAGTTCCCCAATTCCCTCCAACAAACCAGGACCTTGTGTAATAATATAGTCCACTGGAAGTCCCGCATTGCTTGTTGCATTCAATATAAGCGTGTCATTTCTAAATTGGATAGTTTGACCATCAAGTTGCACAAATGAAGAGGAACCATTTTCAAGTACCACACGCGATGTCTGCCATGAGATCGCCTGATCTCGCTTCAACACATTTGTACTCCTTGAAACAGGATCTGCAGCATTTACAAAGTCATTGCCTTGTTGGCTAGCGGTAAGCGTCAATGTACCTTCTCCATCCCACACGTAAAATGTGGTGTCGCCACTCATTCTTAAACTTCCAGGACCTGAATCAATGGTATACGATATAGGAAGATCATTTGATGTATAGATGGGGAGTTGGAGATCTGAAAATCCGATTAAGGTACTAGGATTAAGGTTGAAGCTTATTAGCTGATCACCTTTAACAACATTGACCGTATCATTCACTGCTTCCAGAGGATTCCAATTGTCATCTCCTGGATTGCTAATAGAATAAATAATTTCCCCAAGACCCGTCAAAACCAAATGATTACTGGTATCTATTTCAGCATTACCTGAAACGATTGCAAATTCAGGTTCAAGCCCTGAATTCAGGGTTACCGCCAATGTGATCGGATCATAAATGAAGCTCACCTCGTCTGCTTGAGAAATTACGGCTTCCTGATCGCCCTTTAATGTTGTAAAATTTGCCGTGGACGCATTTTCAGTCAGGAAGTTTCTTTCTAGTCCTGATCCATTGTATTCAATGACTGCAATGTTAAACTCTGTACTAACTGGGAGATTATAGTACACCACCGAATCCCCTTCTCCATCATAAATCACATTTGCGTTATTCAACGAAATATTTGATGAAGTCCCAAAGAAAGGTGAAAAATTGAAGTCGGCAATTTCACCGTCGACAGGTAGCTCTATTTCTTCCGGTACACCGTCCAGACTTCCACCATCCGTGGCAAGTACCAAAACACTTTCGCCATCGCCTCTGGTCCATTTGATGGTCGCAGAATCCTGTTTAATGCTTTCCACTACCAGATTTGATACTCCTACAGTAGGGGCTGAAGCAACCTCAACATCATTGAATAATCTAAATAGATGAGTCGACTGACTTTCATATAGACTTGAACCTAATATAAATGCATCTAATTTATCGTCATCATTCATGTCGCCAATTGAAAGGCTTAGATCATTGTCACCAGCGCTAAAGACATCAAGTTCGTATTTCACAAAGCCTCCTTCCCCATCTCCAAGTGCAGTAGAAATTGTTCTTGCAAATCCTTCGAATGCGATGACATCAAGATTCCCATCCGAATTAATGTCTTTTACGGTGAAGAACTCATCGAAACCTGAAACATTAAGAAAATTCAATCCAAAGTCAATATTGTCACCAGCTATAGAAGACAACCTTACTCTCAGATTTCCATTTTCCTGTCCAATTATATCATCTACTCCATCGTTATTGAGATCTGCAATCACAAATGGAGCTTCGATATTCGTTGAGTTTGATATGTTTTCAAAAGCACCAAGACCGTCTCCTCGGTAATAAAAAAGTGAGCCACTAGTGCCGAAGAGCGCATCAAGATTGCCATCTAGGTCCATGTCGAATAATTCTACTTGGGAATTGTTGCGACCTCCTGTCTGAACAGGAGCATTAAATCCACCAGCATCATTTCCTTTAAAAAATTGTGAAATGTTAGAATTTGACGCGGCGATGAGGTCATCTATGCCATCATTATCTATATCTCCAATATCCAAGTCGAGTATACCACTTGTTACCTTCTCATCCACAATCGTAAATACACTGGCAACATTTCCAAGTATCTGAAGGTTGACATTATCGCCACTTATGGCACCTACTATAATATCTAAATCACCATCTGCTTCAAGATCAACCAATTCAAAGGTTTGTAAATTGGTACTTGTAACTGGTAGCGTATCTCCCTCAGTAAGGGTACCAAATCCATCGTCTTCGTTGTAAAAAATTACTAAGTCTGTTGCCGTTAGTGCAATCAGGTCATTGATACCATCGCCATTGAAATCAGCAATCTCTGCCTGAGTAATATCTGTGGAAGCATCCAACTTTTTATCAACAGGAATAGCTCCTTCATAGGTGTTCTGATCTTCAATAAAGTTTGAGAAAATCAATTCACGAGGATTCACTGAGGTCCTCAAGTAGACAATTGCATCTCTTACCCCTCCGTTTTGCTGACTTTCAACAATTTCATATGCCGTTTCATTTGAAAAATAGAACGTAGCATCCGACTCGCTAAAAACACCATTCCCATCACCAGCATAGATAGTATTTGGATTAAACGTGAGATTACTCATTACATCGATAAAGGCATCACCCGTAAACTCCCCCACTACATACGAACTTGGAAGACCAGCAATGCTAAGAACAGTAAGTGGATTTGCATTGTCATTCAAGATGACATAATCTCCATCCGGATCACTGTAGAAGATATCATCAAATCCGTCATTGTCAACATCCACGTAGAATGCATCCCTTAATTCGGTAGCATTCGACTCAAGGAGTGAAGATGTAAACGTGAATGAACCGTCTCCAGCTCCTTCGTAGATGGATACGCCTCCACCACTTGAAGATAATACTAAGTCAAGATTGTTATCCCTATTAAAATCCATCAGTTCTAGCCCATAATTTGATTCCAGGCTAGTAAGTATTGGTGCCTGACCCGCCTCAACAGGATCGGCAAAACCTCCTAAACCATCACCCAGATACACATAAATGTATCTGTCAGCAGAGGGGGATGGTCGGAATTGATCGGCAACTATGTCCAAATGATTATCGCCATTCACATCTCCAACAGCGACAGCTTGCGGATAAACATTTGCAATGGAGGCATTGGCAATTGAAATAGGGCTACCATAAAAATCAATTGACAAAAAATCTTCCGTATCGTCAGATAGCATGATTGATATTGGTACATCGGGTCCAAAACTCTCATTATAACTTCCAACAAAATCCACAAAACCATCCTCATTAAAGTCACCGTATGCATAATCTTGAAAGCTGGCATAGTTTTGATTGTTTATCTGGATAAAGGGGTTACCTCCAAAACTGGTGAAGTAATCAAACACTATTTCTTCTTCTCCATCGAAATCAATATCAATCGCATTGGCACCCGCTCCGGTACCATTTGTCACATCTGAGCTTAATAGTATCGCTTCTTCTGGTTCACTTTCAAAAAATATCTGCCCATTGACATCTGAGAAGGGCATCAGCACTGATAATACTAAAAGTGCCCTTAATACAGCATGATAAAAGTTTTTCATTTCGGTAATGTTTTGGTTTTGAACAATAACTCTCCCGCTATACACGGGAGAGTACTCTAGGCTACCATTAGTCTCTAAAGCTGCAAATAACCAGAGGGACCAATGGTCTGCATGATTAACTGCTAGTCGGGGATTAATCCAGAGCGAATAACAACGGTCATTTTTAACATAGCTTTAGAGACTGACCTGAAATTCGCCAAGACCTACCAATCGTAACAGTGGATTTTCGTGAACAACCGTTATACTTTGTGAATGACCGATCTGGTCATCGGAAAGAGACGGATGGTGGAATTACAGAATGACTTCCTGGATAAATCGATCTGCAGCCTCCTCCATGTAGCTCTCTTTGGAAGAAATCGTGAACCCTACATGACCTCCAAGCTGCGGCAACTCTAGATAGAGGTTATCCATCTTCTCAGCTAATGCTACAGGATAGCATTTCTCGCCCAGCATTGGATCGTTTAAGGCATTGACAATGAGCAATGGAATTTTAATGTTCGGTAGGAACTGATCGCTCGTAATTTTTTTATAGAAATCTGTGGCATCTTCATACTCCGGATAGATCTTGACGGTAAAAGCATCGTCCAACTCCGGGAAGGTCTGAACCTTACGTATTTCGTCCAAATCGATTGGGAGATCCATTTGCGAGGCCTTTTGCAAGATCTTCCCTTTCAATCTGCCAATGAACTTTCGCTGATAAAATCGATTACCCCTTTTGCCCAATTCATTCGCACTGTCCAGCACGTTGCAGGGCACCGAAAAGGAAATGGCACCTATGATTCGGGGATCTGGTGTTCGCTCACCTAAATACTTCTGCTGCATGCCTCCGCCCATGGACGAGCCGAGCAAGACCACCTGTTCATATCCCTGATGCAGTCCATGATCAATAACCGCCGAGATGTCCTCCGTCGCTCCATGATGATAAAACCGGGGAAGTCTGTTCATTTCTCCGCTGCAACTTCGATTGTTCCAAGCCAATATATCCCACCCTTTTTCATGAAAATACTTTGCTGGTCGCTTTACATAATGCCGTTGGGAGCTTCCTTCCAGCCCATGGCTGATCACAATTAATCGCGCGTTACCACCTTTAAGCCAATCCAGGTCCAAAAAGTCACCATCATCTAGTTCTAGCCGTTCACGTTCGTAGTTTACGCCCGGAACCTCAAAGAACAAGGAGGGAATTACGGTCTCAAAATGACCGTTCGGAAGATACCAGGGACGTTGATCATATTTTGAAGCAATTACAGGCAAGGTCGGTGTGATTTTTGCTATTTATGCAGTTTGAAAGATTGAAAGAAAGATAGTGCGTTGATGAGAATAGGAACCATTCTATTAGCAATACTTTTTACAAACATACTTTTTCCCGCTTACGCCCAAGACATTTTGATAAAAAATGAAGAGAATGGTAGACCTGTTAGCGATGTATTTGTATACAGTAAAAACAAAAAGCATACCTCCTATTCAGACCAAAAAGGAATGGCCAATCTTGAGGATTTTGAGAATGGAATCATCCATCTCCAGCATCCTTCATTCGAAGAAGCATTTGTGCAGTATGAAGGCATCAGCCTGACGATTGAACTGAAAGAAAAAATTATTTCATACGACGAAGTGGTGATTTCTGCTACCAAGTGGGAGCAAGAGGAGGATGCCATTTCTCAACAGATCCTGTCGGTAGATAAAAAGTCCATTTCCTTTGAAAATTCGCAAACCTCCGCGGATCTGCTAAACGCCACTGGTCAGGTCTTTGTCCAAAAGAGTCAACTTGGAGGTGGTTCACCGAAAATTCGTGGATTCGCCGCCAATGCAGTCCTGCTGGTTGTGGATGGCGTTCGGATGAATAACGCAATTTTTCGTGGTGGGAACCTGCAAAATGTAATCAACATCGATCCGAATGCGCTCGAGAGCTCTGAAGTAATCTTCGGGCCAGGGTCCGTGATCTACGGTAGTGATGCGTTGGGAGGTGTGATGAACTTTCGCACAAGTACTCCGCAATGGTCTTCCGATGAAATTACCGATTTCAGTGCAAATTCGCTTTTCAGGTATAGTTCAGCCGCCAACGAAAAAACGGGGCATCTGGATGTAGCAGTGTCTAAGAAGAGGTTCACCTTCTTCCATTCCACCACATTTTCAGATTTTGAAGATTTACGCGCCGGTGCCAACCGGTCTGGGAACTATGTAGGTGAATTTGAAAGACGATTCTTTGTGCAACGCATAGAAGGTGAAGATGTGCTGGTCAATAATAACGATGTAAACAAGCAGCGATTTTCGGGTTATAACCTATTCAATACCATTTCGAAGGCAAGTTTTAGAGTCGGAAGCAATGCAGACCTTACCTATGGCTTTTACCTAAGTAGTACCTCCGACATTCCCAGATACGACAACCTAACCGAAACCATTGGATCCACAGATTCGCTTGAAAACGCAGAATGGTACTACGGTCCACAGAAATGGATGATGCACAGCCTACGTCTCAATATTTACCAATCCAATTCATTGTTTGACCAAGGAAGGCTAACCATCGCATACCAAGAATTTGAAGAGAGCCGTCATGATCGAAAATTTGGAAGTGACAGCTTGAGAGTGAGATCCGAGGGTGTGAAAATGTATTCAGCATCTTTGGATTTTGATAAGGAAATTCGTCAATCCAATCTTTACTATGGAGTTGATTTCTATTTCAATGACATCACCTCCGCAGCTTTTAGGCGCAACATTGTGAACGGTGGAATTGGATCTGCAGAAACAAGGTATCCGGACGGGGGAAGCTCATTTACCTCCCTAGCAGCTTACGGAAGCCTGGTCAGTCCACTCACACAAAGGCTTACACTGAATGCAGGAGTCAGGATAAATGCAATCCAGCTGGAGGGAAATACCAACAACCCGCGTGCATTTGAACGGAATGCTGCTCAAATCAACCTCCAAAATACCGCTGTAAATGGTGCATTAGGACTGGTCTACAATCGAAATAAAAAAAATAAATTCAGTTACAACGCATCCACTGGTTTTAGAGCCCCCAACGTAGATGATGTCGGGAAAGTATTTGAAGTCGGGAATCGCCTTTCGATTCCAAACCCCGATTTAAGGCCTGAATATACCATCAGCAATGAAGTCGCCTATCAGTACAAGAGCGAACGCCTCTATTTAAAAGCTGTGGGATTTTACAGTCGGTTGTTTGACGCTATTCTTGAGGGTCCTTTCACGCTCGATGGGGCTCAAGATGTGGTGGTTGGAAATGACACGCTTACTGTTTCGGCCAAGGTGAATACTGGCAAGGCAGTGGTTTACGGCGGTAGTATTTTCTTTACCGCAGAAATCGCAAAACGCTGGGCGTTTACCAAGACCATCAGCTACACAGGCGGCAAAGACATCGATAACGATGAACCCCTAAGACATACTACACCCATTTTTGGGAGAACTGCACTTACCTTCCAAGATAAAGGCTGGAGATCATCATTTTACGTTGAGTACAACAGCAACAGAGGCAGAGACCAAATACCTGACTCGGAAATCGTAGATAAACCCTACTTGTACACCGATTACGGTTCTCCCGGTTGGTACACCTTAAATGTGAGAGCATCTTACGCGTTCTACAAACATTTTACCATTGATGCGGGTGTAGAAAACATCTTAGACACCCATTATCGTCCCTACACCTCCGGAATTAGTGCACCGGGAAGAAACTTCGTATTGGCACTTAGAGCGAGCCTTTAGTTGATTTACTGGTACAACCGAATTCCTAACGTGATATCAATTCGGGAAACATTGAAGTCAGTTGAAATATTGTTTCCATTGTTGTCCATCTCACTAATGTTTGCAATCAAAATCTGAGCACCAATTCCGGTACCCACACTTTTAAGTAGTTGGAAGTCATAGGAAATGCCGAAAATAACTCCAAACGACTCCCCTCTTTGATAAAACGGTTGACCATCTATGAGCAAATCTGTTTTGTAGTTCAGGACGCCCCCCGATAAAAAGTATTGTACAGCCTGATCATAGAAGGATTTACGATACATCACCGACAGACCAGCATAATGAAAACGCACCAGTTCATCTCTAAACTGTGTCACAGAGCCATTACCGGATATAAAGTCTTGATCCGCTTTTGTAAAAATGTAACTGTATTTAAATCCTATCCCAACACCCTCTGGAGTTAGATAGTGAAGTTCTCCATCAAAATTCCAAAGGGTCTGCATTTGCTTCTTGTACGAATCGGGAGCCCCATCATATCCTCCAAACTGGTACGTAAACCCTCCATTCAGCGCCAGTCTGAATTGTGGAGGCTCGTAATCACCAAAAACAGGTTGCTCTTCTTCAGGAATACTGGGCGGAGGATTGGGTTCAGGTTGCTCTACAGGTTCCTCGCGAACCTCACGTTGCTCGTAGTACTGAATTGCAGCAAGCGGAAGCCTTGATCGCATCAGAATAATCCCACTGTCATCGTAGACAGTGAAGTGCAAGAACTCATTGGTGATACGCGTGATTTTACAATCTATCGTATCTCCCTCATTCGTTACAATGATATCCTGGGCGCTAACCAGCTGATAAAAAAGTAAGAAAAACAAAAGCGGTAAGAATTTCCTCATTCCACTAAATAACTTGTTAACGCAAGCAAAAACACAACGACAAAAATTCCGCTTCCATATGCACGCCTTGCATAATGTGGGCTCAGCAGGAGGAGTATCCCACCAAGTTCCGACATTACCTTTCGTTGGGTTTTAGATCGAAAACGCGTGTAATGTTGAACCCATAGTGAATCCCTCCATCCCAAAAGTTCTCTTCCGTCTCCCCAATAAAGCCCCGCTCATTCATCTGCATGGCGTTCGTAAGGTGCAATTGGAATACGTGCCCTCCCGTCTCTATGTCAACTCCAAAAGCCACTGAGTTAGAAAACCGTTCATCGTAGTCAGAAAATTGAGGGTAGTATTCGGCAACAATGGCAACCCTGTTCGAAACCTTGTAGCGCCCACCAATTCCAAGTGCGATGAGGAAATTATCATCTTGTCGTGTAGCTACTCGATTTCGCTGCATGAACGTAGGCGCCAGTTGCAAACTGAAGCTGGAGTTGAACTTACGAGCCAGCAAGAGTTGCCATGTATACGCATTTCGTTCAATGCCCTCCTGATTTGCATTTTCATCAATGTTCCGTGCCAAACTTGTGAAAACAGTTGCTGTAATTGGCGAAGCGTTTGACTGGCGTAAGAAACGGTACTTCCCAAAAACGTCCAAAATCTTATTGGCTGATGATCTTCCTATCCCCACGGTAAGGTCGTCCGTTACTCCATACTCAAGGCCCAGCCGAATTCGCGCTATGTCGAGTCCCCAAAGATCGTTCGGGCCTGAATCCAGTGTTCCAAAACGATGAGAAATAATAAACTCTAACGTACCATCGGATCTGGTTTCAACGGAATGACCATTGATAACCCTTGTCCCTTTGAAGGTGGCTGTTGCGTAGCCTTTGTCCTTAGGGGCATCTGCTTCCAACAATGCCAATAAATCTTCTTGCCCATAGGCTAGACAGGATAAGAGAACCAAGAAGGCGCCCAGTCTACTTCTTTTCATAAGGTTGATACGTGAAATTCGCTGTTACCTCTACTTCCTCCGCAATCTTGTAAAAGACCGCTTTTGGAATGTCAATATCGTAATCCGCTATTTTGATGTTGAAAACCGTGGACATGGAAAGTTCTTTCTTCTGCTTCTTCAGCTGCCCTTCGATGGTGACATCATTGGTCACACCGTGCATTTCCAATGTGCCAACTGCGGTGGCTGTATGACTACCATCCGATCCGTCCCATCCTTCCAGTCTCCCTTTAAAAACAGCATTCGGGAACTTATCGGACTCCAGGTAGTTCTCATTGAAATGCTCCTCCATCAATTCCTTTTGAAAGTCAAAAGACTTAATTGGTATTACAATGACCATCGTCATCTTTTCTGTGTCGATGATACTGGTAGCACCGTCATTTACTGCCTCAATATCCTCCAAAGGCGCGTTAGAGAAGAATCGAATATTCGACTCACTTGTCTTGAATCGCTGCCCATGGACTAATCCAAAAGAAAGCAACACAAGTACATATAGTATCTTTTTCATCGTTAGTTATCTTCCGCTCCGTCATCCACCCAACATGCAATCAGATCAATTTCTGCCTGCGTCAAAACACCTGGATTTCTAGGCATTGATCCATTCTGCGTCCTTGCTTTAATGTTTTCCGCCATTGCAAGTACATTTCCTTTCTCTAACCAATTTCTACTTGATCCATTATCTCCATTATGACACCCACTGAAAGTACATTGCGTCTCCAAAAGTGGCATGATATCGTTGACAAGGCTGACACTGGTTCTAATGAAAGCTACTTGGGTAGAACTGCATCCACTACCGTCCACTACAGCTACTTCATACGACCCTATTGCCACGTTGCTAAAAACACTTGCCGATTGTAATGCTCCACTATTCAAAGAATACTGGTAGTCTCCGTCCCCACCCGTCGCTGTTACCGAGATGGTGCCTGTATCATTCGAACACTCGGAATTCGTTGATTCAACCACAAGCGACAAGTCTGACGTGGAACAGTCCATGGCCATCTCATCCGGATCATCATCCGAACAATTGATCAGAAATACCAAGGACACTAAAAAAAGAAATCTTGTAAAAATTTTCATACGTTAATCAAAGGATGATCTGAGATTCAAGATAACCAATTACACGCGGTTATTGAAGCAACTACGGGTCCTAACATGCGAATATGTCAGGATTCTATCAAAAATGCTTCCAACCCTGGGCCTGAAGCTCCACTACATTCTGATTCCTGGTAACAAAAGTCCTGCCCTTTTTGGCAGATTGCATGTACCCAATGGTATGAATGTCCGCATGGTTTTTGATCTTCTCAAAATCCTCCTGACCGATCGTGAAAAGCAATTCATAGTCTTCACCACCATTCAATGCACATGCGTTGGGGTCAATGCTAAACTCAGCCGCGGTCTCGTAAGCCTGCTTTTCAATGGGTAACTTATCCTCGTATATGGCGACTCCTAGGCCGGACTGCCTGCAGAGGTGAAAAGCTTCGGATGCCAGTCCGTCCGAGATGTCAATCATAGAAGTCGGCTTGATACCTAAGTCCGTAAACTCGTGTACGATGTCCATCCGGGCCTTAGGTCTAAGTTGCCTACCCACTACATATTCGTACTTTGCTAACTGGGGTTGCATGTCGGGGTTAACCAAAAACTCTTGCTTTTCCCGCTCTAGTACCTGAAGTCCGACAAAAGCACCTCCAAGATCTCCTGTGACGCACAAAATGTCATTTTCCTTAGCTCCATCTCTATAGACAATTCTTTCCTTGCTGGCTGTACCTAGCACGGTGACGGAAATCACCAATCCCGTTTGTGATGAAGTGGTATCTCCACCAACCAAATCTACGTTGTACTCGCTACAGGCGGCTTTTATACCTTCGTAGATAACTTCTACCGCCTCGACTGAAAATCGGTTGCTCAATCCCATGCTAACGGTCACTTGTTTCGGGACTCCGTTCATCGCGGCTATATCGGACACATTAACCGCAATCGCTTTGTAGCCAAGATGTTGAAGCGGCATATAAGAAAGGTCAAAGTGAACGCCTTCGAGTAACATATCTGTGCTGGTGAGCAGCAACTCACTTCCCATATCAAATACAGCGGCATCGTCACCAATTCCCTTTATGGTTTCAGCATGGTGTTTTTCAACTTCTTGAGCCAACCTGTCGATCAGACCAAACTCACCAATCTCACCAATTTCAGTTCTTTTTTCTTCGCTCATATTATTTTATATCCTGACAAAGTTCTACCAAAACTCCATTGGCCGTTTTTGGATGTACAAAACAGACCAATTTATTATCTGCTCCGCGCTTTGGTTCTTCATTTAGAATCTGGAATCCCTCCGAGCGCAATCGTTCCATCTCAGCATGGATATCATCTACTTCAAAAGCGATGTGATGAATGCCTTCTCCCTTCTTTTCAATGAATTTCGCAATCGCACTATCCGAACCTCCTTCGAGCAATTCAATTTTAGTCTCTCCCAGCTGATAAAACGATGTCGTCACGTCCTCTGAAGCCACCACTTCTTCTTTATAGGCATCTTGGTTAAACAGCTTGTCAAAAAGCTCCCCAGAAGCACCCAGGTTTTTCACCGCGATGCCAATATGCTCTACGTTTTTCCACATTTGGTCTATCTGTTAGTACTTTTGCAAAAATGCAGGAACTTTCAGCCGATCTGAAAAGTTGTACCGAATAAATAAGCATGGAGTTAAGATCCGATATACATGTAGAGTCTGCTAAGATCCAAAACGAGATTAAGAACTTTTTGGGACTTAGAAGTGATGAGGTCATTTTTGAATTTGCTTCCACTGACGGAAAAGTAAAGCTGGACTTGATAACCATTAACCCACGGCACAATCAATCCTTTTTATTTAAGACGATCAATGGGTTTGACAAAACAGATGCCCTACATAAAATGTTAGATTATGTCAGAACCCACAAGGAAAAGGAAAGCTCCTTTACGATCCAGTGGATGACCAAAGGCATGAACGAACTGCAGACGTCTTATTTCCGTGCAAAGAACATGTACGACGCAATGGATAAGCTATACTACGGTAGAGATATCAACAACCTTACTGTATTTAGTATTGTATTAAACCCCGTGGCCTGATGATTAACGTGACAGACAAAGCGAAAGATGAAATAACAACCCTTCTGACAAAAGAGGGAAAAACCATAGATCACAACATTCGGGTATCCGTGAAAGGTGGTGGCTGTTCTGGTTTGATGTATGATCTATCTTTTGATCCTCAAATCCAGGATGCCGATGAAGTTTTCGAGGACAAAGGGGTCAAGATCTTGGTGGATAAGAAGAGCTTATTGTATTTGCTTGGCACTACCCTGGACTTCTCTGACGGTCTTAATGGAAAGGGATTTCAATTCGTAAATCCGAATGCTTCACGGACCTGTGGCTGTGGCGAAAGCTTTTCCGTTTGATTTTCCCGTTCGCACTATTTTAGTGCTATGAAAAAATGGAGCGCCGATAGATGGATGAGCCTTGCAGCCATTGTTGCATCACTGGGTACCTTATTCGTCATTGTCTACCAGACCTCGATTTTCAGGAAACAACAGTATGCTTCCGTGCTCCCCTATCTTGAAATTTGGAATTCCAATAGCACAGATCGGTATCAGCTCATTCTGGTGAATAATGGTATTGGTCCTGCCTTCATTGAAAAGGTGACCATTCTCTATAAAGACAGTGTTTATCAAATGGACCCGGCCGTTTTTTTACAAAAGGTCATTTTGCTCGAAGACACGATTCGAAACGTAGGCCATTCTAACATTAACAAGGGAAGGATTATCCCCGCAGGAGAAAAGATTGACTTATTGGCAGTGAGAAATGATACTATAAATTCAAAAAAACTAAGGTACTGGTTTAACGGAGGTAGCGCTAGCAGAGAAGATTTTCCTGAAATAGAAATTGAGTATGCTTCCGTGTACGGTGAAAGATGGATGATTCAAAAATACGGTACGGAAGTGCCCGTTTCGCTAAACGATTAGCTTAATACGCCCGTACCTCTACCCCTTTCATGTAGTTGATGAACGCTCGATTTACCACCCTGTTTCCTCCGGGCGTTGGATAGTCTCCTGTAAAGTACCAATCCCCTAAATGGTTAGGGCAAGCTTTGTGCAAATTATCCACCGTTTGATATACTACTTCAACTTCTGCATTCATGTTTTTTGGCACCACGATTTCAGAAACTTTCTGTGAGATTTCTTCCGTGGTAAACTGACTGTAAAGCTCATTTACGTGATTGATGGGACTGGTATCAGACTGGGTGGCCAGGCATTTATCAAAGACCTCATCCATCAATTCTTCTTGATTACGATCCTTGAGTAGCTCAAGCATAGCTCGGAACGCCAAGAACTCCTTCATTTTGCTCATATCGATTCCGTAGCAATCCGGAAAACGAATCTGAGGGGCTGAGGAGACCACAACAATCTTCTTTGGACCTAATCTATCAAGGAGGGTCAGAATGCTCTTTTCCAGTGTGGTGCCTCGAACAATGCTGTCATCAATAATGACTAAGGTGTCCTGACCTTTTTTGATTACCTCGTAGGTAGTATCGTACACGTGAGAAACCAATTCATCCCGATTGTCATCATCGGTGATGAAGGTTCGAAGTTTGGCGTCCTTCAGGACCAACTTTTCAACTCTGGGCTGAAACTCCAACATCTGCTCGATCGAATCTGCCGAGGGTTTTCCATCCAAAATAACTTCTTTCCGTTTTTCGATCAGATAGGTCTCAATACCCCGCATCAAACCCAAAAATGAGGTTTCAGCCGTATTGGGGATGTATGAAAAAACCGTGTTCTTAAGATCAAAATTAATGGCTTTCAAAACCTGCGGAACTAAAAGCTCTCCAAGCTTTCGACGCTCATAGTAGATGTCAGGATCAGTGCCACGAGAGAAATAAATCCGCTCGAAACTGCACGACTTTCTTTCAATCTGTTCAATAAACTGTCGCTCTTCAAAGCCTCCGTCTTTATCTACAATCAAGGCATGTCCTGGTGTGATCTCTTTAATCTCAGCGTACTCACAACCAAAGGCTGTTTTTATGGCTGGCTTCTCGGACGCAACAACCAAAATTTCATCGTCTGCATAATAGTAAGCAGGCCGAATTCCGGCAGGGTCCCGAGCCACGAAAGAGGCGCCATAACCTAGCATTCCTGCCATGGTATACCCACCGTCAAAATCTCTACATGAACGCTCAAGTACCTTCTGGAGATCCATCTCCTCCTCTATCTTATATGTGATCTCTTCATTGGACAGCTTGTCACGGTACTTATTGAAAATCCGCTGGTTCTCTTCATCTACGAAGTGTCCTATCTTCTCCATCACGGTGACGGTATCCACCTTTTCCTTAGGGAACTGGCCAAGCTCCACGAGTTTGTCAAACAACTCGTCTACATTGGTCATGTTAAAGTTGCCTGCCATCACGAGGTTCCGGCTTCTCCAGTTGTTTTGTCTCAAAAATGGATGACAGTTCTCGATGCTGTTTTTTCCGTGCGTACCGTATCTGAGGTGGCCCAGCCACGCTTCACCTGTAAAAGCGAAATTCTCCTTTAACCAGGTAGCGTTTTTAAAATTTTCTTTGGAAGCCTTTCGGGCTTTTTCGTACTTCCGGCTGATCTTACTGAAGATGGATTCAATAGGATTTCCATCAATAGTGCGGTACCTACTGATGTAGCGATGCCCCGGAGGTAAATCTATCTTGATACTTGCTACTCCAACACCGTCTTGGCCTCGATTGCTTTGCTTTTTCATCAGCAAGTACATCTTCTTGGCCGCAAAAGCAGGCGTACCATACTTATCAATATAGTACTGCAGTGGCTTACGTAGTCTGAGGTGGGCTATTCCACACTCGTGTTTGATTGGATCACTCATGGGCGTTGTAAAGCAAAAATCGTAAACTCACAACCAACTTCGGTACAAAGAACAAAAGTAACAAGGTCACGGCGAAAATAGTTGCGATTATTTTTGAACCTATCGAAAATGAAGCGACCGATTGTCGCCTTGGACTCCTTTCACCCTGAAGAAAAATGTGCCTTGGAATCTGAAGGTAAAAAAACAACGAAGCAACCGACGCGAAGACCGCTACCAAAAGGTACGCGATCGACATAGTAGCGTTTGTCGACTGGTAAATGTCCCAAAGCCCCGAAAACAGAAATAGCTTTGCCGTAAAACCAGCCAGAGGAGGCAAGCCAACCAATGAAATAAGTACAAGGGTAAAAACTCCTCCCATCCAGGTTTCCGATTTTGAGGTAGCGTAGTCTCGAATCACCACAATGGACCTTTCTTCATAGCGATCCAATAGGTAAAACACCGCAACACTCATGACCGCATACAGTACACTGTACACCCAAAAGCCATTCGCATTGTAGTTTTGGACCGGCGTTACGACGAACCCTAGAAGGAAGCCCGCGTGAGCAATCGACCCGAAGCTGATCATCCGGCGAGCATTGGACTGACGCAGTGCGCCTAAGGTCCCAATCAAAATGGAAAAGATCCCCAATAACAATACAACTGAAATCAACCAACTTTCGTGATCCAGTCCTGAACTATCTACTACTCGCTTCAATAGCAGCAATCCTGCAAGTTTTGGTGTCACAGAAAATAGCGCCACCGCATCCGTTGGTGCTTCCTGATAGGTCGCAGGAGTCCAAATATGAAATGGAACGATGGATATCTTGAAAAATAGCCCAAACAAAAGGAGAAGTAACCCAACCTGTGGCATCAACGCGGCAAACAGCTCAATAGACCAGCTGGAAACGGATATCTCGCCTGTTGCTCCGTAAATAAACCCAACCCCAAGGAGCATCATGGACGAACTTAGAGCACCGAAAAGCAAATACTTTATACTGGCTTCAAATCCTTTTTTTAGGAAAGAAAAGCCCGTAAGAATGTACGAAACGAAGGAAACCAGTTCAATTGCAAGAAGTACCAACAAAAGGCTATTGGACTTCATCATGAAAACACTCCCCACGATCAACGACAACAAGAGGAAATAAAACTCGGGGAGGTGCTTCTTCCTAGGAAACAACAAAACCAAACTCCCTGTCAATAGAAATAATGCTGTAAATCCCTTTATTTCAGCCGATCCAAAAAGGCTATCCGATAGAAACAAGTCAGATTGTTCAATCTGCCAATTCAAGTAAAATGCAATACAGAGTGTCGCAAGGTATAGGCTTTTGATCCATGCAACCCTTTGCGTAAAAAGCCCTACAATCAATAGCAAAACAGCCCCTAACATCAGGCTAGTCTCTGTACCTACCAGGGCAAGGTCTTCAAGAATACCATTAAGCTGGTCACGAAGCATCATGGGGCATGCTTACTTATATGCTCCATAAAAAACGCGATGGTTTCATTAGAATAATCTAGAATCAACCTGGGAAAAACCCCGAACAGTACCGTCAGAACTGCTAAAGGGACGAGCATGATCTTTTCACGAAGCGTCAAGTCCTTCATGCTCGGTTCCCAATCCACCTCTCGCACGAAGAATTTACCAAAGAACATGCGCTGTATGGTCCAAAGGAAATAAGCTGCCGATATGATGATCCCTATGATGGCTAAACTTCCAACCCAATTTCCGACCGAAGTGCTTGTAAAAGCACCCATTAATACCATCAGTTCCCCTACAAATCCAGACATTCCAGGCAGACCTAAACCAGCAAAAAAGAAAAGGGCGACGAAAAAGGTATACACCGGCATCTTCTGAGCTAGTCCACTAAAATTGTCCATGGTCCGATCTTGGGTTCGATCGTATACCACACCTGCAACCAGAAAAAGTGCAGGAGAAATGATCCCGTGCGAAATCATGTGGAAGAGTGCACCTGAGAAACCTGAAGCGGTCAGTGATGCCAAGCCTACTAAAACAAATCCCATGTGCGAAACTGAGGAGTAGGCAACCATCCGCTTTAGATCACGTTGGGCCAGCGCGTTCATTCCCCCGTAAATAATGGAGAGCACGCCAAAAAATGCCACCCAATCTGCATACTGAAAGGCGATATCTGGAAATATTCCGTACGATACTCGAAATAATCCGTAGGCTCCAACCTTAAGCAAAAGCCCGGCAAGGACGACAGAAAGGGATGTTGGTGCCTCCACGTGGGCATCAGGTAGCCACGTGTGTACAGGAACAGATGGAAGCTTGATGCCAAACCCAATCAACAAGAAAATAAAAGCCAGGGAGCGAGTTGGAAGCCCAAGAATGAAATCTTGTTTGGTTGGGTTCAGTACACCCTCGGAGGAATAACTGCCGTCCAACATAGCCACAATACTGAAGGTCTTAACACTTTCCTCTACCACACTGGTGTACAGCAAGATCATCACTACCAGAATAAACAGCGAACCAAGTAACGTATACAAAAAGAACTTAATGGAAGCGTAGGACCTCCGCTTGCCGCCCCAGATTCCAATCAAAAAGAACATGGGAAGCAGCATGAATTCAAAGCATAAGTAAAAGAGGAATAAATCGAGTGCCAGGAAACAACCTACAATACTGCTACTTAGAATGAGGTAAAGAAAGTAGTATCCTTTCACATTCTTCTCGATGTTCCAGGAAGCTATCGAACCCACCAAGAGTACCAACGTGGATAAAGCTACGAGCGGCAAACTAATCCCATCAACTCCTAAAAAGTATTGAATTTTGAAACTTCCAATGGACCCTATAGAAAGGTTAATCCAATCTACCTTTTCTACAAATTGAAAGGCATTGGCCCAACCGTCTGGTTTGAGACCTTGATCAAAGTGTACAAGAAGAACGATTGCCAGTATCACCTGTACCCCTATCGCAGCCAAATTCAAAAGGCGAATCGCTCTCCATCTACCTGCCGGAATCAAGAGAATCACCAAAGCAACCAGTAAAGGGGAAAGAAAAATATATGAGAGGAGATTTTGCATTCAGCAGGCTAAAAAAAGACGAACCAGATTAAAATCAAAATTACCAAAATCAAAAGCCAGGCTAACTGCGTCTGTCCGTCTTTTGAACTAAGCCCCCCTAGCCGCTTACCAACAAATCTTGCGATTGCGGCGGTCCAATTGACCGGACCATCGACCACAAAACGATCCGTCAATGCAAGTACTTTTGAAAAAACCACCGACCCTACTGCGACAGCATGTACAAGAACGTCAATAATCTTTTGATCAATCGCAAGCAAGACCGCCGAAAAAGTGACCACCCACTTACCGAGCTTATCATACAACCAAGTCAGCCCAAGACCATTGAATACAAGTGCTCCGGCTTTCGAGGCAGGCGACTCCATTTCCATGAAATTCTGTGTATAGGCTGTCCCAGGCTTAAAAAAGGAGTATGCCAGTACGCTTCCTGAAACCACCAAAATAATGGACAGAAAAGGGATCAGGTCTCCACCCTCGACGACCTGGTTTTTAATACCAAGCCATTCAAATAAGAGTGCATGATGCGCCAACGGATTCCAATGGTGTAAAATCCAAACCGAGCAGACGCCTAATATCACCAATGGAATGGACAGCGACTTGGCCTCGGCTGCTCTACCTGAAAATTTACTTCGTTCTTCTCCCGTAAAGACGAGCAAGATCATTCTTCCCACATAAAAGGCAGTCATCGCTGCAGTTATCAACGCAACATCCGGAATCAGGTATGCCCATCCTCCATATTCCGTAGCGAAGTTCCACGCACCAAGTATGATTCCATCCTTCGACATAAAACCTGAGAACAACGGAACGCCGGCCAGTGCCAAACCACAAACTAAAAAAGCTCTGAATGTCCACGGAAGAGCATTACTCAAGCCACCCATGAAGCGCATGTCCTGAGCATCCTTTTTCGTTGTTTTGTGCAGATAGTGAATGATCGACGCTGCACCTAAAAACAGGCCTGCCTTAAAAAACGCATGCGTAAACAAATGAAAAATGGAAGCTACCCGAGCCCCTACACCTATCCCAAGTATCATATAGCCGAGTTGCGAGATGGTTGAATACGCCAGGACCTTCTTGATATCAAACTGGAAGATGGCGCAAATAGCAGCATAGAAAGCCGTTACCGAACCAACGATCGCCACGATCAACAGTACATCGGTATCCAAAATTGGTGCAACCCGATACAGCAAATAAACACCAGCTGCTACCATGGTAGCGGCATGGATCAACGCAGAAACGGGTGTCGGACCTACCATCGCTTTTACCAACCATCCGGAAAAAGGCAACTGAGCGGACTTCCCAAACGCCCCGACTGCAAGCAGTAAAGAAGCCATGAAAGAAAGCTCACCCGTTAGTGATTGAATGGATAGTACTTCTTTGTCATCAAATACTAGTATTATCCCTGCCAGCAGCGCTGCGTCCGCAAATCGGTTAACCATAAAAGAGGTTCTGGCAGAAGAAGGAATTCCTCCCTTTGCATACCAAAAGCCTATAAGTAGGTAAGATGCCAAACCAACCAACTCCCAAAAAACGAAAAGCAACAAGAGGTTGTCCGCCAACAGCAAGCCGATCATGGACGAAACAAAAAAGCCCAGCTTGAAGTAATAACGCTTGATTCCTGGCTCTTCTCTCATGTACTCCAACGAAAAGACTTGAACGAGAATTGAAATGAATGTAACTAGCGCAATCAACAACAGACTGATCCGGTCCAGTTGTACAGAAAACTCAAGATCCACAAGCCAAGACCAAGCTACCAGGTAGTCAGCATCGATCCGAAGAAGGGATACGGTCGCAATGGCAAATGAACCGAATGTGCTTACTAAGCTTAACAAACTGCTGCGAAAAGTACTAAAGTAACCTATCATCCCTCCCAGCAGCGGGAGGCACAACATGAGCAGTATTAAGGAATTACTCACTTTTCACCTCCTGTAGTTGTTCCAGGTCTGAAGCCCCAGTGCTTTTATAGACATTCAACAAAATAGCCAATGCTATAGCAACCTCACATACTGTCAGTACCACGGAGAAAATAGCTAAGATCTGGCCTTGATGTGAAGGATCGTTTTTAGAGAACGTGACCAAAAGCACATTTCCAGCGTTTAAAATCAATTCCACACCGATTAGTATAAACACCAGGTTGCGTTTGGTTAACACCACAAACACTCCCGCACTGAAAAGCAGCGCCGCGAGGTACAAATAGTATTGCATCGGTATCTCACTCATCGGAGGACATTTTAGCCAAGTACGATGCTCCTACCAAAGCCACCAAAAGGATGAAGGCAATTAACTCAAAGGCGACCAAATGCTCTGTAAGAAAGGCGATTCCAATGAGTTCAAGTTGATTAGACGTTTCATGGGAACCACTCAATTCAAAATCATGGGAGTTAATGACAGTGATGAAAAATGCAAAAAGACTAAGTGAGATGACAGCAGCCAGTACTTCACTCTTTGAAGCTGAAAGCACTTTGTCCCCTTTAAGCCGAGTTGTCATCATCACGCCAAACACCAACAAAATCACGACACCACCCGCATACAACAGTATCTGGACGACTGCCAAGAGCTCCGCATTAAGCAGCACATAAACCCCTGCGATACCCAACAAGAGTAATCCCAAAGCGTAGGCAGCATGAACCACATTTTTAGTCACAACTATAGTGGTCATCCCAACCAGAACCATGGAAAAAATCAGCAGGTAGACAGCAATCATCATTTCTTCTTCGGGATTTTAGGTCGAAGGACTGGCTTATTTACTTTCTTACTAGATGCCTCCCCTTTTGGTTCCTCGGAGGAACCATCCGACGAAGTCGATTGTGCAGCCGGTTTTATTACTGGCTTAATGACGGGCTTTGCCGGTTTTCTTTGCTCGTTCCCAGCTGAAGCATCCGTCGTTTTGGATTTGATAAGAGGCTTAACTACCGGCTTACTTGGTTTAATAACGGGCTTTGCAGGTGCTTTTTTTCCAGCATCTTGTAGGGTGGTATCAATTCTAGGCTTTACAACAGGTTTTCCTGGTTTTACGACAGGTTTAGGTACCGAGGGAATTGCTGGCTTTACAGCCTTCTTTCCAATTTCAGGAAGACCTGTTTTTGGTTGAGATTTGGCGGCTTGAAAGTCTTCAAATTCCTTCTTCTTTTCCGCAATTTCCTGATCACTCATTTTGCTGAAGGAAAAATTATGATCCAGAATGTCATGCGTACTAAAATCAAATTCCTTAGTCATCGTCAGACATTCGGTAGGACACACCACGGTGCACAATCCACAGAAGCAGCACTTCGCCATGTCAATATCGAACTTGGCGGCATGGATGCGCTTAGGTGTGCCATCAGACGTGTGTCCGAAAACTTCAGGTGAGCGAATAGGTTCAATGTCAATGCAATCTACTGGACAAATTTTTGCACATTTATCACAGACAATGCAGTCATCTATTTCATTATGCAGCTGGTATCTTCCATTGTCAGGTATCGGAATGGACTCTTTTGGATACTGAACGGTAAATGTCCCCTCGGCTTTGGTAAAGTAGTTTTCTTCTCCGACCCATTCTTTCTTTCTTTTCTTTCTTGCATCAAAGAAATACCTGATGGCCAGTGACATTCCCTTCCATGTGGTGCGTACCGAGGTCGATATGTTGGAAATGTACCGCATTAGCTCATCAACCAAAGTTTCCATCCGGCACAAAGAAAAAGCATCACCAAGGAAATAGGGGTCAAATACTTCCAGGACAAACTCATCAACTGATCTACACGAAGCCTGGGAAGTGACCAACGAATCCAGATTTGAATGAAAATCAGGACAATGGCCTTTGCAAGCAACCAGGCAGTCCCCCAAACAGGACCTGAGGTCAGATCAAAAAGCATCAGCGTTCCAATATTGGGCAGTGGGGAATTCCATCCGCCAAAAAACAGTATTGAACCGAGAATGGACAGGAGCAACATCATTCCATACTCGGAGAGCATGAAGATTCCCCACCTAAACCCTGAATACTCAGTGTGATAACCGCCGATAAGTTCCGATTCTGATTCCGGAAGATCAAAGGGTGTCCTGTTTGATTCCGCAAGACCGGATATGAAGAAAATAATGAAGGGAACAATCAAAATTGGATACCGGACGACATTCCAATCCAACAAACCACTCCCCTCCTGCAATGCACTTAGGACCTGCAAGTCCAGCGATCCCACGATAATGACCACGCACAAAATACTTAAGCCCAGCGGAATCTCATACGAAACCACTTGTGCCACCGACCGCATTGCACCATAAAGACTGTATTTGTTATTTGATGCCCATCCTGCCATCAATATTCCCAAAACATCCAAAGAAACGATCGCCATCAAAAAGAAAAGACCGCTGTGGATCGAAGCACCTCCTACTTCAGCATTCATCGGCAAGACGGCATACCCTGCAAAGACGGCCGTAAAAACGATCAAAGGGGCAAGCAGAAAAGGAACTCGGTCAATTGCCGCTGCTTGAATATCTTCCTTTTGCAACATTTTCAACAGGTCTGCGATCGTTTGCAACACCCCTTTAGGGCCCACCTCCATAGGGCCCAACCGATTTTGAATGAATGCAGCTGTTTTCCGCTCTGCGTATACGGCGACTACCACAAAGCCCAATAAAAAAACAAGATAAAATGCGAATGATATCAACTGCTAAACATTAACCTGGCAACCACCCCACAAAAACATTTTCTATTCTTAGGTAGTCAATGGCCGAATTTTCAAATAACACTTTTTTCAACACGATTGTCACGTTATATCCTTTGTTCTGCGAAGCTTTCTTTCGCTCCTCTTCGGAAATCAGTATTTCTATTACCCCCTCACTAGGAGATTCGTCCAGGATTAACTCAGGCTTATCTACCATCACGTCATTACAAATAGATGCACTAATTGATTCACGGTATTTTCTCCTCTTGACCTCCAAAATATCGGTCTTTCCAACACCATAGGCTTGAAAATCACGCAACTTCACATTCTTGGCATTAAAAGCGATGGAAACGTATTCCCGATTGTCTTCGGATAGCTTGTAAACGATAAAATCACCACATCCAATCGAATCCCCTTTGAAAACATGGATTGACTTTGTGCCCTTATTGACCGCACAACCGAACAATAAGAGTAAGCATACGGGTAACAGTCTACTTTTCACACGGTGAAATTAGTGGAATTCGTCCCAAATCGGTAAGCGCTCGAGATGAACTTTTTGACCAAAAAACATCTTGGTGGTACTTTCAAACGCAGGAGTAAAATCCGAAACGAAAAACTGATCCGGCTCACGTTCACTTTTCGACAGCAACTGGAACGAGCCAAGGTAGGCTTGTAGGGCTTTTGCCACTGTTTCTGCAGAATCTATTACCTCGACATCCTGTGCAGTACTTCGATAGTAACCGGCGATTTGCTCTTTAATAATTGGATAATGTGTACAGCCCAATATCAGGGAATTGATCTTATCCAACCGTTTATCTTCCAAATACTTTTTAATGATGCTCAAACTAATATCATCTGCGTGAAATCCTTCCTCTATCATTGGGACCAACAAGGGCGTAGCCAAGGCCTTCAGCTCAATTCCCAGCCTTAGCGCAGCAATTTTCTCAGCATAGACTCCAGAAGTAACGGTCTGCTTGGTCCCGATCAAGCCAACGTGATCATTTTCATGATTTTCACGAATGAAATCAATCGTCGGGTTTATCACATCAAAAACCTTGGCTTTTTTACCTACAAACTCTACCACCAAATCAAAGGCTGCTGAAGACGCTGAATTACATGCGATTAATATCACTTTACAGTTCCTCTTCAACAAAAAGTCGGCAATTCTGACTGAGTAAGCCTGTATTGCCGCAGTCGATTTATCACCGTAAGGTAGATGTGCTGTATCTCCAAAGTAAATAATGGACTCTTTTGGAAGAATCTTCTTGACCGCCTGTGCAACGGTCAACCCTCCGACCCCACTGTCAAATATCCCGATGGGTTGTTTGGACTTCATCATAAAAAATCCCGATGGCGTCATCGGGATTTTGCAAGTAAAGAGTTAGAAATTTTAGTTCAATATCAAATGTAGTGAATCTTCCACAGATTCAATAACCTGATCATTTTGATGATCAATTCGTCATTGCGACCAGCAAATCACTTTGTGTGATGATATGCACGCGGTTCGATTCGTCACGGACCAATACTGCTTTCCTGTCCTTCCCTAGCATCGAAGACATCACGTCGATGGTCTCATGTGGGGAAACAAACTGGAACGATCCGTCCATCACTTCTGAAACAGGCTTATCCCTAAGCTCAGGATTATCGATCAAACTCGACAGTATCTTGCTGTCTGATATGCTTCCTACAAATTCATCGCCACTCTTGACAGGAGCCTGATCTATGCCCTTCAGATTCATCTGCTTAATCGCCTCTCCAATATTAATATCTTTCTCAATGGCCAATAACGCCGATGATCCGTTACGATGGGCGACAATGTCTCTTGCAGTTGCGAACTTACGTTCTTCCAGGAAGCCATGATCCTTCATCCAATCATCGTTGTATACTTTACCCAAGTATCTTGTTCCATGATCAGGTAGGATAATCACCATTACATCATCTTTCTTCAAATGCTCCTTCGCATAGGCTAAGGCACCTTCCACAGCAGAGCCACACGACCAGCCGATGAAGAGTCCTTCCTCTCTTGCAAGACGCCGTGTCATGATTGCAGAGTCTTTATCCGTCACCTTAACAATGTGATCTACCAGATCAAAATTGACATTCTTGGGAAGAATATCTTCCCCTATCCCTTCCGTCAAATACGGATAGATTTCCTTCTCATCAAAAATTCCGGTCTCCTTGTATTTTTTAAAAACAGATCCGTATGAATCTATCCCCACCGTGACCAAGCCCGGGTTCTGCTCTTTCAAGTATTTAGAAGTACCACTGATTGTACCCCCTGTACCCATCCCAGCGGCATAGTGGGTAATCTTTCCTTCGGTATCTCGCCAAATCTCAGGTCCTGTGGTCTCGTAATGAGCGGCGGTGTTTGCGGCATTGTCATATTGATTAGGATAAAATGAGTTAGGAATATCCTCATTCAGTTTTCTTGCCACTGAGTAATATGACCGTGGATCCTCGGGTGGAACATTGGTCGGGCAAACCACTACCTCCGCACCCATAGCACGCAACACATCAATTTTTTCCTTACTCTGCTTGTCTGCCAGGGTAAAGATGCATTTGTAGCCTTTGGAAATGGCCACAAGTGCCAATCCCATTCCTGTATTTCCGGAAGTTCCCTCAATGATGGTACCACCAGGCTTCAGTACACCCTTTTCTTCGGCATCCTCAATCATCTTCAATGCTATTCGATCCTTTACCGAGTTGCCGGGATTGAAGTATTCAACCTTTACCAGGATGGTTCCTTCGATGCCTTTATTGACACTATTGAGTTTTAGAAGCGGGGTGTTTCCGATGCCTTCTACCAGATTGTTTAAGTATTTCATGGATTGGGTTATGTAATGTGCCGCAAAGGTAGGAAATCCAATGATCCTTCAAGTGACTTCTGAGATTTGAGAATTCGATATCTTCGGGTATTAATAAATCTTAATACATGAAACAATTCATACGCGTAGCACTGGTACTCTTATCGCTCAGTATTTTGGCCCAAAATCCCAACACCCCAAAGATTCTCTCCATGCAGGAGCGGGCCGAAGTTATTGACACATGGCTTGCCGAGCGAGTGACCACTGTACTACCTCAGATCATGAGAAGAGCAGGAATCGACATGTGGATCATCATCGCACGAGAGTACAACGAAGATCCCATCATCAAGACGCTCTTACCGGCAACCTGGCAATCTGCCAGACGCACTACCATGCTCATCGCCTACGACGATGGTGAAGAAGTCAAAACGTTTGGAATGTCCAGATACAATACTGGGAACTTATTTAAGACCATTTGGAATCGTGAGGAGCAACCCGACCAATGGAAAGCACTAGCTGACATGATCGCCTCCAAGAATCCCAAAAAGATCGGTATCAATAAATCTTCAACCTTCGCTCTAGCCGACGGCTTGTCTTCAACTCACTACGACAAGTTGATGAGCGTTCTCCCGGAGAAATATCAAAAAAGAGTAGTGAGTGCAGAAGACGTGGCCATTGCCTGGTTGGAAACGCGAACGGAAAGTGAAATGGTCGTCTATCAAAATATTGTACGAATTGCTCACCAGATCATTGCTGAAGGATTTTCTGAGAAGGTCATTCAGCCTGGCATCTCAACCACAGATGATGTCGTTTGGTGGTACCGAGATCGTATCAGAGCATTAGGGTTTACTGCTTGGTTTCATCCGACCGTTTCGATCCAGCGAGAAGACCCACAGTCTTTCGATCACCTGAGGTCTTTCTCTAAATGGCCTACGCTACAGATCATTCAGCCCGGAGATCTTTTGCATGTGGACTTTGGAATCACCTACCTACGACTCAACACGGACACACAACAACATGCTTACGTACTTAGAAAGGGAGAGGAAAAAGTGCCCGAATACTTGGAAAACGCCTTCGAAAAAGGCAATCGAGTACAAGATATTCTGACCTCAAACTTCAAGGCAGGGAGAAGTGGGAACGAAATTTTAAAAGCAACGCTCGATCAATGCAAAGCCGAGGGACTAAAAGGCGTGATCTATACCCACCCTATCGGCTATCACGGGCACGGTGCCGGCCCTACCATTGGTCTTTGGGACCAACAATTAGGTGTACCGGGAAAAGGAGACTATCCGCTATTTACGAATACCGCTTACTCCATAGAATTGAACGCTGGTGTATTTATTGAAGAATGGGACAAGGAAATCCGTATCATGCTTGAAGAAGATGCATTCTTTGATGGCGAAAAAGTAGAATACATTGATGGCAGGCAGTTGGAAATTATGCCCATTCCTCGAATGCTCTATCCAAACTCTAGAAACTAGATGATATGATAAAATTTTGGCTCACATTAGCTATAGGCTCTCTCTCTTTTTATGCCGTTGCTCAAAACTCGTTGGCTGCCTTCAATAATCTCGTTGGGAGCACCTGGGTCGCGTCCGGTAAGCAACTAGGAGGGCATGATGGTAAAACGGTGAAGGAATTCATCTGGGGACTGGATGGAAAAATGGTGAAGGTAAAAACGTTCACAACTGATCCAAAAACGCTCGAATTTGGCCTAAGGAACGAGGGAGTACGGATATGGAATGCGCAAAGCAGTGAAATAGCATTCTATGAGTTTGATAAACTTGGCGGAGTCAGCGAAGGCAAAGTCATCATCGAAGAAAAAAACATCCACTATGAATACGCCTATGGTGAGTTGCTTTTGCGAGACAGCTGGACGTTTGTCAACGAGAATGAATATACCTACACCGTCGCTTCCATTGTGGACGGAAAGCAAGACCAAGTTTACCACACTGGCACCTTCCTTCGGAAGTAAGCAAAAGGCGAATACTATTTATCCACATCACCTCACTCAGATTGTGGATAAAAAATTAATAATGCCATAATATTGCAATAACAAAGTATGTAGCTTTGATATGCAAACAAAGAAGTTTTGGACGTGGAACCAACGGAACATCCTGTTGTGAAAGAACAAAAGACCAATTCCAAGAATGTCATACTATTCATTGAGATCGGGCTATTTGTGAGCCTACTCATCTTAATCGCGCTCAATAGTTATTTCAAATTTTTAGGTTGAGTTCTTATTCCCTGAATCGATAGATTTGCCCCATGGCAGAAGCGCAGGCAGAATATCTAAGTGAACTTAATCCCCCACAAAAAGAAGGTGTTGTCAACGTAGAAGGTCCTTGCATGATCATAGCAGGGGCAGGATCTGGCAAAACACGAGTTTTGACCTATAGAATTGCGCACCTCATCCGAGAACACCAGGTTGATTCTTTCAACATAATGGCATTGACCTTCACCAATAAGGCTGCCAGAGAAATGCAGCATCGAATTGAGGCCATGGTGGGAGCTGAAGCACGAAACTTATGGATGGGTACCTTTCACTCCGTGTTTGCCAGAATCTTAAGAGCAGAAGCAAGTAGGATTGGATATCCCAGCAATTTCACCATTTACGACACAGACGATTCAAAGTCATTGATTAAACTCATTGTAAAGGAGTTTAATCTAGATGACAAAGTTTACAAGCCCAACATCGTCTACAATCGAATTTCTGGAGCAAAAAACAGACTTGTCTCCTGGCGGGAGTACCAGAACAACCCGATCTACCTGGAAGATGACACCCAGAACATGCGGCCCGAAATGGGACGGCTTTACCGAGCGTATTCGGAACGTTGCTTTGCCGCCGACGCGATGGACTTTGATGATCTATTGTTCAATACGAATATTCTTTTCCAGGAACATCCGGACGTGCTGAATAAGTATCAGCAGCGTTTCCATTATGTGATGATTGACGAGTTTCAAGACACCAATATCTCACAGTACTTGATTGCTAAGCGGCTGGCGGCTGTCCGGCAGAATATATGTGTTGTAGGAGATGATGCGCAAAGTATATATGCATTCCGAGGAGCTGACATTCAAAATATTTTAAACTTTGAGCGAGACTACCCAGATCTCAAAACCATCCGCCTTGAGCAAAACTATCGGTCTACGCAAACCATTGTCAATGCTGCTAATACGGTAATTGGCAGAAATACTGCGCAACTGAAAAAAAATGTATGGACGGAAAATCAGGAAGGCGAACTAATTGATTTAATCAAAGCTACTTCGGACAATGAGGAAGGCAAGCTTGTTGCCTCTGCCATCTTCGAAACAAAGATGCAGCACCATATTCCCGACAAGGAATTTGCAGTTTTGTATCGAACGAATAGCCAATCACGGGCCATTGAAGAGGCGTTGCGAAGGAACAACATCAAGTACCGGGTGGTCGGAGGCGTATCCTTTTATCAGCGTAGAGAGATAAAAGACCTCCTCGCCTATTTCAGGTATGTCGTTAATCCCAATGACGAAACTGCAATGCGCAGAATCATCAACCTACCCAAAAGAGGGATTGGCCCCGGAACCATTGACAAAATGGTGGTTGCTGCCAATGAGCAAGGTAAATCGCTTTGGGAAATCATGGAAAAAGCCTCCTCGTTTGTAGGGAACCGGGGAGGAACGCAAGTAGAAAATTTCGCAACCCTTATCAAGTCCTTTCGACTCACCAACGATAAAAAGGATGCTTACGAAACGGCCTCACAAATTGCCAAGACCTCAGGCTTGCTCAAAGAACTTTATGAGGATAAGACCATCGAAGGGATGAGTCGATACGAAAATACGCAGGAGCTTCTCAACGCCATCAAGGAGTTCACCGATGATCCTGACAGAGAGGACAAAAGCCTTGGCGCTTTTCTGCAAGATGTAGCCTTACTCACAGACGAAGACCGCAATGAGAAAAGTGACGACGTCGTTACCTTGATGACGATCCACATGGCCAAAGGGCTTGAGTTTGGGTATGTCTTTATCGTCGGCCTAGAGGAAGAGTTGTTCCCCTCACAGATGATGCTCAGTAGTAGGGCTGATTTGGAAGAAGAACGAAGACTATTCTATGTCGCCATCACACGTGCAAAGCAAAAGCTTTTCATGAGCTATGCATTAAATAGGTACCGCTTTGGACGATTAAAAAATTGTGAGCCCAGCAGGTTTTTGGAGGAAGTAGACCCAAAGTATATCAAGGTGAATCGAAAGTTCTCTTCCAGTGATCCGGTTTCCCCGGGGGTAAACTATATCACCAAGAACTTTGTAAACAACGTTCGTAAAGAAAACACCACGAAGAAATTTGCTGCCAAGGTAAACCACCAACCTAGTGCTGATTTTGAACCGAGTGATACCTCCAATCTGGCTGTTGGAATGAGAGTAGAGCACCCGAAGTTTGGATTTGGTGAGGTTACGCACATTGATGAGCAGGGTGCAAACAAAAAGGCAAAAGTGACCTTTGAGCAAGCAGGAGAAAAAACATTGCTTTTAAGCTTCGCAAAGCTCAGAATCCTTGACTGAATCCATTTCAAGTTCTAATTTGTGGGGTGAGGTAAAATGCGCGCAAAAGAACCCGTAATACTACCGGAAAAGTACTACCTGGACTACTTCAATTACTTAATTGAGTTCGTCTGTACGCACTATGATCATGTCTTGGACGCTCCGGAGTATCTTTTCATTCAAGATTTTAACAATCTCTCTGAGGATGCAAAATGCCTATACCTTCGATTTTCAAACAGAAGAGGAGATTTTTTTCGTTTCAGCAAGGTTCAATACGCAGAAATTCAAGACAAAGAATCCGCCAAAAATGAACTCTTGCATCATGCTTTTATCGATATCAACCATAGCCTTGATACGCTTCAACTTAAGCTTTTCACGAAGTCAGAGCTTGTCAACATCTTTGAATTTCTCGATCGAAAGAGCACAAAAGCAACAATCCTCTCTGAGCTATCAGAAGAAGACGTTCCCTTGCTTTTCGACCAAGAAGAGATCATAGAAGTCCAAAAAAACCAGGAGGTAGCGTTTCTGAAACTGCTGTTCTTTGGTAACCGATACCACCAAATGACGGAGTTTGTGATACGAGACGTGGGTCATGTGAAGCTACAACCACTCGATGCATCAAAGTTTAAGCCATGGTTCCAGTCTCGTGCGGAGGCACTGGGTGTGATGCACATTTCTCAGCTGAAAGGAATGATCAAGGAGATCATCGAAACAGGTCTGCCGCTAGAGGACTACCTAAATGAAATGCCCTGGAATCAGTGGATGCAACATGAGCAGACAAAGAGCGCAGCCGAGAAACTACTACTAAAGGTAGCAGATCACTTTGAGAAAGCTGGGCTATTAGACCTGGCTCTGCACTATTATGCCCTTACAAGCATGGCACCTGCTCGAGAGCGTTCCATAAGAATCTTAGAAAAATCAGATCGCAAGGAAGAAGCCGTTTTGCTAGCTCGTTCCATACTTGATCGTCCGGCAAATGCCACCGAATTGACCTTCGCGACCGACTTTCTTAACAAATCTGGGATTCGTATCAGCCGAAGCATGACCAAGCGATTGCAGCAAGCCCCATCTATTTCCTTGGAAGACACTGGTGAAAGGGTCGAGAATCAGGTGCTAGACTACTTCATACAACAGGGGTGGACCGGTCTCCATTCCGAGAACTTTCTTTGGCGTGCGTTGTTTGGGTTGACGTTCTGGGACGAACTGTTCAATCAGGACCAAGGATCATTTCATCATCCGCTTCAACGTCAACCAAGCGATCTACACAAACCTGAATTTTTCCTCGACAGGGCACCTCAACTTCGGCAACGCGTGAAGTCGCTTCGAACACGGAAACAGTTCTTAACCCATATCAGTCAAGTACATCAAGCAAATGAAGGTGTTGCCAATCGATTTGTGTACTGGGCCGAGGAACTGATGGATTACCTTGAAATCATGGTAGAAAAACTTCCGCTTACTGCCCTTAAAAAGGTAATGCTCGAAATTGCCAAGCAAACCAAAGAAAACAGCACGGGGTTTCCAGATCTTTTCATTTGGAATGCATCAGGCTATCATTTTTACGAAGTGAAATCACCCAATGATCACCTTTCTGCACAGCAACTCTTTTGGTTAGACTATCTATCTTCATCCGGAATAAAATGTGAAATCATGCGTGTCAACTACCTAAAGCCGAATGCAAATGTTTAGTATTTGGGAGAAGCAGTCTTTCCTCAAAGCCGATATCTGCATCCTCGGGGCCGGTATCACCGGATTGTCCACTGCTGCAACCTTGAAAGAGCACAACAAGGATTTGCGAGTCGTTGTCCTTGAAAGAGGTGTCTTGCCCAGTGGGGCTAGCACTAAAAATGCAGGATTCGCTTGTTTTGGCAGCGTTTCCGAGTTGTTGAATGACATCGATGAGCTAGGAACAGAGGGCATGGTTTCGCTAGTGGAGAAGCGCATCAATGGTTTGGAAAAAACGCGAACGCGCCTGGGTAGCGAAGCGATTGACCTTCAAGTAAAAGGTGGATATGAACTCCTATTTACCAAAAGTGAAGCACTCGAAGCGATTGACCGAATCAATGGATTGTTATCCAACTTCTTTAAAGAAAACGTCTACCATTTAATGGACCATAAGATCAGCGAGTTTGGTTTTTCAAACACCGCTCATATGATCTCAAATCAATATGAAGGTCAGCTGGATAGCGGAAAACTCATCTCTTCTCTCTGGGACTATTGCAGTAGCCTGGGAGTGAAAATCTACACTGGCTGTAAAGTCGACCGTTACACGGATAAAGGAGATAGGGTAGAAATCGATGGGCAGGGTATTTCTTTTCAAGCGCAGAAACTGGGTATTTGTACCAATGCATTCTCGAAAGAAATCATCGTTGATCAACTGGATCTTTCCCCTGGTCGAGGCATGGTCATGAGTATTAGACCGGAGCATCCGTTGAAATTCGAAGGCACTTTCCACTACGACCAAGGGTACTACTACTTCCGGGATTACTATGGCAAACTCATTTTTGGAGGGGCCCGCAACATCGATTTGCACGAGGAAACCACGACGGACTTCGGCATAAACGAAAAAATTCAAGCGAAACTAAAGTCAGATGTGGAGCAGCTGATCTTACCCGGTCAAGCATACCAGGTTGAAAACACCTGGTCAGGTATTATGGCCTTTGGTTCAAATAAATCTCCGATCCTCAAGTCTGTTTCTCAAAATGTAGCCATTGGCGTTCGACTAGGTGGCATGGGTGTAGCCATTGGAAGTCTGGTAGGTGATGAACTTGCGCATCTCCTGACTGGTTAAATGGTGAGTTTCACAAAGAAAGTAGTTCCGACGCCAACTTCAGACTCTAGCCATACCTCTCCCCCCATCTCCGTCACGTATTTTTTGACAATGTTCAATCCCAAACCAATGGAATCTTCTCCACCGGTAGGTTTCGCACTTAATTTCTGAAAGCGACTAAAAACTTTTTCTTTGTCCTCTTCGGTAAATCCTGGACCTTGATCTGAAACCTTAAATACCACACCGTCATACTTACAATCCGCCTCCAACTTCACCACCTTTCCAGCATTTGAAAATTTGATGGCATTTGAAACCAAGTTCTCCAATACAAGGGTGAGCAACAGGTGATCTGTCCGAATGATCGTATTTTCTTCACTGGACGATACAAGCAGTTGAATTTCTTTCTTTGCTGCCACACCGATGTATCGATTTTTCACCTCCGTAATAATACTCCGAACATCTATCCGCTCATGCAATACCTTCATGGTCTGGTTTTCCATGCCTTCGATGTCCAAAATCTTTGCGACCATTTCATTGATTCTGGAAGCATTGGCAGAAACTTGATTTAGAAAATCTTTCTTGTCAACCAGGTTCTCCTTCTCATCATCTGACAGAATATTTGCAATCATGATGATCTGACTGAGAGGAGATCGAATATCATGTGCAAGAATTTTGATTAGATCATTTTTCTCTTCATTTAGCTTCAATAGCTGAGCGTTGCGGTTGACGAGTTGCTCATTTTTTTGCTTGATATCCTCCCGTTGCTCATAGATCTGATCCTTTTGACCAAGTAGAAGCTTTGTAGTGTTTTGATTCCGGTAAAAAAGGTAGCCTATGATCACAAGAAACAAGGTAACGATGATCATGCCTACGAATAGCACAGTCTTCAATGATTGTTCTTTCTCCAGTTCCAGATTTGCTTGCTTGATAAGTTCAACTTGCAGCTCCTTCTCTTTGGTCAGGATAGAAGTACCGATTTCATCAGACACATAGAGGTTGTTTAAGAAATTATAAACCTCCATTCCCATGTATTTCCTGGTCAAATCTGATACAATTCCCTCCCTTTCAGCGTAGCGTAAATACTCATTTAGCGGCTCGGTCCAATCACTACCATTTGTGAGCAAATAACCATAGCCCATGCCCGTTACGGTAAAGAAATTCTGCCTGACCAACTCACCACCATTTTGCACGAGCATCAGATAAATCGGTAAGTCAATGAACCCAAAGCGGTCATCTGCCATTGCGATATAGTCCAAAATATTCTTGTCACTTCCGATGTAGATCATCTCAAAATTCAAGTTGAGTTCATTCTTTAGATCAAGAAGCATCTTTTCATAGCTGGTTCCAGCGATCGTCACGGCAGTCATCGACTCCATCATATAATACATTTCCTCAGTTGAGCGAACAATGCTGGTTCCCTTGCTTGAAACCAATACCGTCACATCCGGTAAATAAGACTTTGAGAATTGAGCGTAGCTGCGCCTTTCCTCAGTAATTGAAAAGGCAGAAACACCGACAAAGTTGGGGTTATTGCCGTCTTTAGCAGTTCTTAAAATCCCTGCAAAATCCTCTGTATTGGTCCAATCAAGGGTTAGATCAATGTCTTTTTCAGTTTTGAGATACGTGGCAAAACCTTCAAGTAATTCGTATTCGAGTCCCGACATGCTCCCATTTTCTTGCTGAATAAATGGAACTGACGTCATCCATTGTACCTCCAAGGTGGCTGCCCCCTTTTCCTGAGCTTCTTGCCAGGTTTGGCCATTGGTAAAAAAGGCGACTAGTAGGGCGCTGAATACGAGAAAGTGGCGAATCATATAATAGAAATGATCTTGAAGATATTGATCATGTCCGACAAAAAATAATTCTTTTTCAAATATCTGGTACCGAATCAAACTATTCACCAGCTATGAAAGTTTTATAGGTACAAATTCCAATTTTCAAAAATGGCCAAAAAATCAACATCAAGACACGACATTCAAAAGGGATATCAGGACTATTTATTAGAGCATGGTAAGAAGCCGGAAAGTGTTCGAATCTTCACAAAGCACATGGGAATTGATGATGAGACGTTCTTCAAGTACTTCGGCTCTCTAAAGACCATAGAGTCCACCATTTGGGAGGACTACTATCAGAAAACATTGGACATTATCCAAAAAGACCCTGATTTCGAGGAAATGACCAGCCGCGAAAAACACTTATCGTTTTTGTATACGCTTCTTGAGCTTGCAAAGCCTGACCGCTCCTACATTCTTATGAAGCTTGAAGACAGGAAGCCAGGTGACGTTCCTGACGAACTAAAAAAGGCGCAGAAACTAATTACACAATCTGACGTGATCGATTGGGCAAAGACGTTTGAATTTTTACCTGAAAGAGCCAAGGATTCCACCCAGGCAGCTTACCGAAGGGTGCTATCTGCACACACGATCTCCACATTTTTCTTCTGGGTAAAGGATGACTCAGCTGAAGGTAAGGATACGGATATCTTCATCGAGAAATCAACCCGAACGGTCTTTGATATTGGTGAATTGCCAGCACTCGATTCAATTTTTGACCTAAGTAAATTCTTCATTCAAAAAATGGGCTTGTCAAGAGCCAGTATGTAATGCCGAAAGAACTAGATAAGATTCCCATTTCTAAAGTCAAGCGAGCGAGTAAGTTCGTTTCAACGGGAGCAAAAGTTGGTGTCAATTACGCTAAGGCATACGGCAAGGCAGCAATCAAAGGAAAGCTTGACAAGGAAGAGCTTGACACGGAAAATGCCAAAGACATTTACAACTCCCTTAGCGAACTAAAAGGTAGCGCTCTTAAGATGGCCCAGCTGTTGAGTATGGACCAAAATGTGCTTCCGAAAGCTTATTCGGACAAATTCGCCATGGCACAATACAGTGCCCCTCCACTCTCCTACCCATTGGTCAAAAAAACCTTTAAGTCGAATCTTGGAAAAGAACCCTCTGCAATTTTTGAATCATTTTCGAGAAGCGCTACGAATGCTGCCTCTATGGGGCAGGTGCATAAGGCCACAAAAGACGGACTCAATCTTGCCGTAAAAGTGCAGTATCCCGGTGTAGCAGATAGCATTAAAAGTGATCTGAAGCTAGCCAAGCCTTTTGCCTTGCGCCTTATGAATGTTCGAGGAAAGGATGTAGATCCGTACATGAAGGAAGTGGAAGAGAAGCTTCTTGAAGAAGCAGACTATTCCTTGGAATTAAGACAATCGATGGATTTCGCATCGAAATGTGAAACCCTGGAAGGCCTTTTCTTTCCAAAATACTATCCTGAACTAAGCTCAAATCAAATTCTTACCATGAGTTGGTTAGAGGGTGAACCAATCGGTGCCTGGATGAAACGTCCACAAGAACAAGATGATCGAAATCGACTAGGCCAGATTCTGTGGAACTTCTACATGTATCAAATGCATGTTCTCAAGATGATGCACGCAGATCCTCACCCCGGAAATTTTATTATCGATAAAGCCAACGACCTGGGAGTGATTGATTTCGGTTGCATTAAACACATTCCTGATGATTTCTACAACGCATACTTTGAGCTTGCAGACCACACCGTTTTGGATGACGAGCAGAAAGTAGACCATCTCTTCAAGCAACTGGAGATCCTCCGACCAACAGACGCACCTAAGGACGTGATCGTGGTCAAGAAAATGTTTACGGAGCTTATTCGATTGCTGTCCAGACCGTTCAATGAAGGGCTGTTTGACTTTGGCGATGCAAGCTATTTCGAAGAAATTTATTCCATGGGTGACCGTATTTCCAAAGACCCTGAAATGAGCAGATTACAAGCGAGAGGATCTCGTCATTTTATCTACTTCAATCGAACGTTCTTTGGCCTTTACAACATTCTTCATAGTTTACAAGCAAAGGTAGACTGTACGAAAATTGACTTTATTAAGCTGGCATCCTGACCATCTTTAGCGGAAAAGTTCTATTTTCGAGAGCTCACGAAAATAGCCTTTATGACGGAGACCAGACAGCCCACGCTCTTACAGTCCTTTATACCCATTGTATTTCTTGTATTACTCCTCGTAGTAAACGTAGGTATTTTTGGCAGTAGCGCACTTGGTGGTTCCAATCAGATCGTTCTTATCCTTTCCGCGGGTGTTGCCTCCATTGTGGCGGTACGCATTGGATGGAAATGGCTGGAAATCAGGGATGGAATTGTTAAAAGTATAAGCTCAGCCATGGCGTCCATCCTCATTCTTCTGATGATCGGATCACTTGCAGGAACCTGGATGCTCAGTGGCGTGGTACCCGCCATGATCTATTATGGATTGCAGATCCTAAACCCAACCATTTTTCTGGTGGCTGCCTGTATTGTCTGCTCTATTGTCTCTATCGCGACGGGAAGCTCGTGGACCACCGCAGCAACAGTAGGTATCGCCTTGATCGGCATTGGGAAAGCCTTGGGAATCTCCGAAGGCCTTGTTGCTGGTGCAATCCTTTCCGGAGCCTACTTTGGTGATAAAATGTCACCACTTTCAGACACCACAAACTTAGCTCCTGCGATGGCAGGAACTGATCTTTTTACACATATCCGCTACATGACGGTAACCACAGTCCCTTCGATACTTATTACACTGATCATTTTTCTGATCATTGGTCTTTCTAGCAGCTCTGACGGTATCATCGCCGGTAAGGAGGACATTCTCCTGGCGATCGATGGAACATTCAACATTAACGGGTGGCTTTTCATTGTACCCGTTGTGGTCGTCATCTTAATCGTTAAGAAAATGCCCGCACTTCCCGCTATCTTGATTGGAACCCTACTCGGCGCAATTTTTGCGTTGATCTTTCAGCCTGAACTTGTGGCGCAGACCGCCGCATCTTCAAGCTACGACGGAAAATTCTATGATTGGTTCTATGCACTCTCCCCCGGATTTACCGATGGGTTCATTGGGGTGATGCAATCCATGTTTGGAAGTGCAAGTTTTAACACAGGAAACGCAGTGCTAGACGACCAAGGACTCTTGAGTAGTTCGGGAATGAATGGTATGCTGGGCACGATTTGGCTGATTCTCTCCGCAATGATCTTCGGTGGAGTTATGGAGCGTACAGGTATGCTTAAGTGCATTGCAGCTGCCATAATTTCGAAGGTTCAATCCACTGGCTCTTTGATTGCCTCTACAGCAGGTACGTGTATTTTCTTCAATGCGACTGCCTCTGATCAGTACCTTGCCATTGTGGTTCCAGGAAGGATGTATGCAGACACCTACCGAGAAAAAGGATTAGCTCCTGAAAATCTAAGTCGGGCATTGGAAGATTCCGGAACAGTCACGTCTGTACTTATTCCCTGGAACACCTGTGGTGCATACCATTCAAACGTTTTGGGTGTTGCCACTGGGGCCTACCTACCCTACTGCTTCTTTAATCTTATCAGCCCATTTATGACCATGACAGTGGGCTACCTGGGCTACAAAATTCGAAAGCTTAAAGCGTGAACAAGGCACTAGCAGAGCATATTACCAAGGAAGATATCCAACAGCTTCCCCTTCAGGCTTTTGAGGGAGAGATCATTGTTGTGGATACCCTTGAATCGTGCCACACTGCTGTAAAAGAACTGAGAAAAGAGACCTTTATTGGATTTGACACGGAAACGAAGCCAGCATTCAACAAGGGAGAATACAACCCCACCGCGTTAGTCCAACTTTCCACCCCTGAAAAGGCGTTCCTATTTAGGCTCAACAAGATTGGATACCCGCAGGCATTGTTTAGTCTTTTCGAAGATGAAGAAATTACAAAATTAGGGATCAGTATTTCAGACGACCTAAAAGACCTTCAAAAACTAAAAACGTTCACCCAGAAAGGTTTTATCGATTTGAACGACACGGCCCGTTCCATTGGAATCCCGCACATTGGCGTGAGAAAACTTGCTGCCATTGTATTGGAACATCGCATTTCCAAAAGTCAGCAGGTAACCAATTGGGAAAATGAAAACCTAAGTCCAGGACAGCAGCGCTATGCAGCCACGGATGCCTGGATCTGCCTGGAAATACATCAGGAGCTGAGCAGAAAAGGCTATATTTAGGATGCTCGATCGAGCACCACACTGTACAATCAACTTTTCTACAATGGCTAAAAGCGAAGGAACCGAGGAGACCTTACAATTGTATGCAGACTTGTTGGCTCGAGTGGGTCTGGAGCAAAAAGGGAAGAAAATGCCCTATACTTCCATGAATGGAAACATGTACTCATTTGTTGCCAAAGAAGGGTACGTTGGCATCCGCTTGGGAAAAGAGGATTTTGAGGAATTCATAGGGAAGTACAATGCCGAATAGGCTATTTCGTATGGAGCCAAGATGCACGGGTATGTACACGTTCCCATGGAGGTGCTGCAACAAACTGAGGAGCTTGCGCAATACATGCAAAAAAGCCATGACTATGCTAAAACACTTAAACCAAAACCCACCAAAAAGAAAAAGTGATTGCCTAAGCCCGCAATCGTTGTGTTAATTGTACTCGATAAATGAACCCAGCCGAACTATCAGACTACCTGCACCAAACACTTAAAACGTTAGAACAGAATGAGTTGTCGAAGGATGAACCGATTCTAAAATCGAATGACCCCGCTAAAGTTCGCAAAGGTTTGACAAGCGGATTACCTGACGTAAACCAGCCTTTCGAGCATGTATTAGCTGATTTTGAACGTGAAATTCTCCCATTCCTAAACCAAAATGCGAGTCCAAATTATGGAGCTTACATTACAGGCAGTGGAAACAAAATTGGTGCGATTGCAGAGTTTATCAAAGGCTACTACAATCAGAATGGGTTGAAATGGAATAATTCTCCCATTGCCTCGGAATTGGAGCAACTCACTGTGCAATGGATCGCTGACTTTTGTGCTGTCCCTTCTCATTCGAAAGGCTTCCTGACAAGCGGTGGATCGATGTCCAACTTAATGGCCATACATCTGGCTTTGGCGGCGAAATTCCCTGAACGGGAGATGCTAGGCAATTCGGCGCTCCCCGAGCTAAAAATCTATTGTTCGGATCAGACACACTCCAGTGTAGATCGTGCATTGGTTTTCCTGGGACTTGGAAGAAATTGCTTACACAAAGTTCCGGTCGATTTGCACTTTAAGATCGATCTTGAAAAGCTCAGTAAAGCCATCGAACATGATCAAGCGAAAGGTTTTCATCCATTTATGATCATTGGAAATGCGGGGACGACCAACACCGGAAGCATTGACCCATTGAACGACCTTGCCAAAATTGCCCAAACCCATAACATGTGGTATCACGTGGATGGCGCCTATGGACTTCCAGCCATTCGACTTCCTGAACTTACTGCTTCCTTCGCAGGAATCGAAGACGCCGACTCCATCATCATTAATCCACACAAATGGATGTATGTACCCTTCGAAGCAAGTTGCGTTCTACTGAAGGAAATCCCTGAGGCGATACACTTTTCACCTGACTACCTATTTACCGAAAACCCGGGAACAAGGTGGGAGTCTTCCCACCACACCATTGAGCTCTCCAAAGAGTTTCGTGCCTTAAAAATCTGGTTCACTATGAAGTTTTATGGAGCCGAGCAATTAACTTCTTTTGTACAGCACGATATTACAATGACTCGCCAGCTAGCATCACAACTGGGTGAAATTCCTCATGTTATTGTGGATCCAAATCACCCACTTTCCATCTTGTGTTTTCGTTACGATGACCCTTCCAAGGATCAATCCACAAACGAGAAAATCAATATCCATGCGGTTCGAAAGATCGAGTCGGATGGTAAAATCTTTATTACTGGGACCAAATTGCGTGGACAGACTTTTTTGAGGGTTTACTTTGGAAATCCTGATCGTACTAAAGCAGATGTCACCTATATGGCAAATACAATCCACAAAACGTTCCAGTCTTTAGTCAGCTAAGGAAGAAACTAACTCATACTTATCTGACGATGTGACAGTTCTTTTTTTGGAGGCATGGTTATCGTAAGACAAAACTCTATGAGTAAAAACAAGAATGTAACCTTCGCCTGGGCACTCAGAAATATCATTTGGCCTAGAAGGAAAACCATCTTTATCGGCTTACTATTAATTCTGATTTCACGTCCTGCGGGCTTGGTATTGCCCTGGGCTACACGTTCACTTATCGATGATGTAGCTGTCAGTGGTGACTTGGTGCTACTAAAGTGGCTTCTTTTGGGAATCATTGGTGCGTTAATCGTTCAAGCATTGGGTTCATTTTTGCTCACTCGAATCCTAAGTGTAGAAGCACAGTACCTGATCTCAGAACTGCGTGTTAAAGTTCAAAAAAAGGTGCTCTCTTTACCGATCAGCTTCTTTGACAATACCAAGTCCGGAGAGCTCGTCTCCAGAATCATGACGGATGTTGAAGGCGTTCGGAACCTTGTTGGAACAGGTTTGGTACAGTTGGTAGGTGGGATATTGACTTCTGTTATTTCCATCTTTTTCCTCATTCAAATGAATCCGTACATGACCGCACTGACATTGATTCCGGTTAGCGTATTCGGTTTTATCGCCTTAAAAGCTTTTGGCAGAATCAGACCTATCTTCCGTGAAAGAGGTAAAATCAACGCCGAAGTGACTGGAAGGCTTACGGAAACCCTGAATGGAGTCCGGGTGATCAAAGGCTTCAATGCAGAGACTTCAGAAAATCAAACCTTTGAGCGTGGCGCTATTCGGCTTTATGAAAATGTAAAGTCCAGTTTAACAGCGACTGCCTTTGTTTCAAGCATGGGTACATTTTTGATTGGATTGGCAAGTGCCGGTGTACTGGGGCTAGGGGTGTATAATATTGTACAAGGAGAAATGACCCCCGGCGAATTACTTTCGTTCATCTCCTTCTTAGGCTTCATGATCGCTCCTATTTTGCAAATGAGTAACATTGGCAGTCAGCTCACCGAAGCATTCGCAGGATTGGATCGGTCAGAGGAGATCATGAAAATGGATCCTGAAGACCAGGAAGCCAATCGGCCTATCGTACTCGATACCATCCATGGAGACATGGAGTTCCAGGATGTACACTATTCTTACGAAGAAGGCAAAGAAGTACTTCATGGCATTGACATCAAAGCGCCAAAAGGCACCGTAACTGCTTTGGTAGGCAGCTCTGGCTCGGGTAAGTCAACAACAGCCAGTCTTGCGGCTACTTTCCTTAATCCTAAGAAAGGGTTGATTACCATTGATGGTCATGATTTGTCGAAAGTCAACCTTTCTAGCTTCCGAAAGCATCTGGGAGTTGTGTTACAGGACGATTTCCTTTTTGAAGGCACTATTCGAGAGAACATCATCTTCCCCAGACCCAACGCAACCGAAGCAGAAATTCAGGAAGCGGTTAAAGGAGCCTACGTAGACGAATTTACAGATCGGTTTGATGACGGCCTTGAAACACTCGTTGGTGAAAGAGGCGTAAAACTTTCCGGAGGGCAGCAACAGCGGATCTCGATTGCCAGAGCTATTCTGGCTGATCCTAAAATCATCATTTTGGACGAAGCTACATCGAACCTGGACACCGAAAGTGAGATGTTCATTCAAAAAAGTCTGAATACCTTGATGAAAGATCGAACAACGTTCGTCATTGCACACCGACTGAGCACCATTAAGCAAGCGGATCAAATCTTAGTTATTGAAGAAGGGAAGATCTTCGAGCAAGGGACACATGATGAACTGATTGCCAAAAAGGGCAGATACTATGATCTGTATACCTACCAGAGTAGGATCTGATTGAAGTATTGAGAAGTCATTGCAATCTCATCTATAACAAAAATGACCTCTATCTTTAGCGTAAGATTGAGATTGGATGGGCACCTGGCAAAACATATTTCGTAAGCGTTCCAAGCCTTACAATTTAGGCATAGCATTGAGTGGCGGAGGAGCCAGGGGATTCGCCCATCTAGGTATTCTAAAAGCACTGGAAGAAAAGGGCATCAAACCAGACGTCATCTCCGGTACCAGTGCCGGAGCAATAGCAGGTGCATTTTTAGCTGCAGGAAAATCTCCGGATGAAGCCTTTGAGATTATTAAGCATTATAAGTTCTTTGACTTCACCACCATACGCATTCCTAAAACAGGTCTTTTCAACTTAGACAGCCTCCGGTCCTCCATCAACCTTGAGATTCCTCAGAAAAGAATCGAGGAGCTTCCGAAACCTCTGTTCGTCACCGCTGCGAACATGTTAGATGGAAACGTAGAGTACTTCTCCGAAGGGCCACTTGCTGAAATTGTGCAGGCCTCTGCTTCGATTCCTCTATTGTTCAGCCCAGTTGAAATAAGGGGGAAATTATATGCTGATGGCGGTGTCTTGGATAACCTCCCCTTAAAGCCGCTCCTGGCTTGTTGCAATAAAACCTTATTGGTCAACATCAGCCCACTACGTCCCATTAGTGAAATGAAAAATCTTGTTCAGGTAGCAACTCGGATGCTTCAACTAAGTGTGAATGCGCGTGAGGACTTAAAGAAGAGACAATCAGATTTCTACATCGAACCTTCCGAGTTGGACAAGTTTGAAATTCATGACACCAAACATGCCAGAGAAATTTTTGAGGTGGGATACCATCACACGAAGGAGCTAAGTATTTCCTTATAGTTTAAAAATCAGATCCCTGCCAGCACAGGGACCTGACTTGGGCTCTTAACTTCCCTTTCGGGTTAACTTCAATTCATCGTTAACAATGTCAGCCACTTCATAGCCGAGTCTTAACCCTTCTTCGCAATCCATTCGAATATGGACGCCCAACGGAATTCTAGAGAAAGCATTTTCCTCCGCCATCTCTGACAAGGAACTCCAAGTACGCGGTTCACCTAAAAACTCCGTTCGTCCCTCATGGGTATAGTCTGTGAAAGTGGTATTGTCACCAAAGGTGTCGATCAGCACTCCAGCTGCGGCCGATGCAAATGCAGAATGACCCGATGGATAGCCTGGAAAGGACGGATTAGGCCAATAAATCAAGCGATAAAGATTGGTTTGAAAATCAGGATCAATGAATTCATGGATGAAGACATTTGGACGCATGACCATGTGCTCATACTTGTACTTCCAAGTAGATACGGCAGCATCGTTCAATGCAAAACCTAGTTTCAAGAGCAAGGTCGAGCTTTCTTCAACACTCAAATCAGCTTGTCTGACCAGTTGGTTGGCAATGGATACCTGTCGTGCTGGAGGGCTCATCATTAGGCCTTCAACATCGTCGCTCCAAAATTCCGCAATCCAGAGTTGTTCTTCCTGATCTACCCTTGCTGCGTTGTTTACTTCGTAGACCTCGAGCATCTGCTCAAAGTAATCACTGCCAGCATCTTCACTATAGGCAGTCGGCGCAAGGCTTGTAGTTTCTTTCGTGCTCGCCACAAAGGTCCTCACACTTTCCCAGTATGGATAAAGTGCTCGTTCTGGATCTGCAGAATAGGTCCAAAAACCGTCACCTACTGGTGGCTCGTAGGACAAGGGTTGTGGATCTAACACTTGACTCTCGGCCTCATCATCGGTCTGACTGAAGGCAATGACTTCCTCAGCCACGTGCTGCCCCCAAAGGATCGAACTAGCGATCTCTTCCTCCGAGAGTGTTGTTGAAAAGTAAAGCTCCATTTGCGTCCGAAGCACCTCGATATCGCCCTGGAGAGATTCATCAAGGTTGAGGAGAAAATGCTCGATCACGCGGGCGTAAGATTCATTTAATGCAAGCATGTAGTTGACATTCTCAGCCAGATCCTCATCAATTCTCAAACCTCTATAGGCTTGATCCAAGGATTGATAACCTTCCAAAGATGGCTGAACCGTTTCGTAGGCAGCTAGATAAATGTAGGCAATGCCTCTTGCTGCAGCGTTTGGCCTACCCGTGCTGAAACGTTCTAACTCCAAGTACAAATCGGTCCATTCCAGCGTCACAAAGGATTGTACTTCATCAGCACTTTCGAACGAGATAAGCTCCTCGTTAGTCAATGCGTCTGTAGTCAGTTCGTCGTCATTACAAGCTTGGAAAAGCATTGCAAAAGCCAGTAAAAGCTGAGTCCTTTTCATCATAAATTTATTCATCTCATTTTGTTTTTTGTGATTATTCCTTTCACTGAGATGACTGATAGACTGAAGAATACCCTACCCCTACTCACTTTCCTAGCGGCACTTCCTAGGAATTTCATTAAACAAGGGAGGCAAAAGCTGAGTTAAACCCTTAATCCATTATTCCGTCTAATTTTTATTTAAGACCATCGAAAGTAGTAATCATTACAACTACGGAATTTGAAAATGGGTCTAACTTAATAGAAAACTTTAACCCGTCCCCTAATGAACAAGCGTGAAGTAATTGAAGACATGGAAGAGCACCTAAGAAGTGCCCATATCTTCCAAAAGGAAAACCGATTGCATTTGGCAATTATGGAGTTGGAAGCAGCCTTGGAGTTGTGCGAAGAGTACAAAATCAATAAAGAGCAGCGCCAAACCTGGTCATTGCTGGCCAATATCTACCAGGATCTTGGAAGGCATACGAAGTCCCTGGAATCGTACAAAAATGCCCTTACCCTGGCTGAAGTAGAATCAGAAGAAGAGCAAATTGCACATCTTTCAAGGAATATCGCAGACGTGGAGTATGAAATCGGCGATTTAAAATCTTCGATGAGTCACTACGAAAAAGCAATTAAGTACTACCGAAACTTGAGCAAATACTCGCTCAACTACGCAAACACCATTCGTGGCTTTGCCTTACTGAAAGAAAAGATGGTAGACTACGCCGATGCGAAGAAGCTTTGGAAGGAAGCAAAATCGATCTACGAGGGACTGAAAGTCGAAACAGGCATTAAAGAATGCGTCTCCAGGTTAAAGAAGCTGGACGTTGCATAAACAAATTAGCATAAAAAAAAAGGGCTCATTTTGAGCCCTTTTTTATTTTCCGTTTTACTATCGTGTGAAAACCAAGGTGATGGAAACGGCCAAAACATCATCGGCTGTTCCATCATCGTCAAGATCCTCTGTTTCGTTTTCCTGAACCAACCCTTCAAATCGACTATCCGTCAACGACACAATTTGAACTTCCAATTCGTCCACGGTTCCTTTGTCAAAAACGATTGTCTGATCATTATTTGCCAATTCCCATGTACCATCATCTGTTACACCAGCGTCTGTTGAATTGTAAGTACCATCTTCATTGAACGTAATGGACCCTTCAAAAAATTCGGTAAATCCTGCAGACAATTCATCTTCAAATTCCGCAGCAAAGGCATCTGCTTCCGCTTGAGAAGCTCCTGCCTCAATCAATAACTGGACGAAGGCATCGATGAAGGTCGAAATATCTTCCCCATTGATGGTAAATGAGTTTACGGTAGCAGAACCGCCGGTCCAGGTGCCGATCAGATCTCCGGTCACTCCGGCTGGTCCATCGTCATCGTCTTCTGAGCAGGCAACAAGTGTTAAGGTTGCCACTGCGACAACCAATAACAATAGGTTTTTAAGTGTTTTGATAATCATGTAGTATTTGTTTGTATCTTCAGCATTTGACACTCCATCCAAGAAAAAAGAAGGAATCGCCCCGTTACTTTAAGATCTTTCTGATTTTTCTACCTTCTTCCAGGTAGGTACTGACACCCGACACATCATCGTTCTCGATAGCGTTTCGCAGATTTTCCAACTCCTGCTGATAGGCACTGATACTGTCCAAGACCATTTGTTTGTTTTCGTGAAAAATGGAACTCCACATTGCGGGAGAGCTTTTCGCAAGACGAACTGTCGATTCAAAACCTGATCCTGCCAGGTCTAAAATGACCTCTCCATCTTTTTCCTTTTGCAAAACTGTATTGCTCAATACATAGGAGCTAATGTGACTTAAGTGCGAAATGTATGCTAGATGCCTATCATGTTCCTGCGCACTCATAAACGTGAAGTAAAATCCAGCTTCCTCCGCGATCGTAAGAAAGTATTTTGTTAGGACTGGATCTGCTTTTTCACGTTCACAAATAATCAGATTCTGTTCCCTAAAAAGCTCAGGAAATGCCGCTTCCGGACCTGAATGCTCTGTACCTGCAATGGGATGTGTAGCAAGAAAATGGGCTCGATTGGGATGATCTTTGACCGTTTCACAAATAGAAGCTTTCGTGGACCCAAAATCCACCACAAACTGTTTTTTGGTAATACGATCCAGAATAGTTGGAAGTAATTCTTTGATCGAATCCACCGGAGTCCCTATTAAGATACAATCAGCCCATTTTATGCCTTCTTCTAATGAAAATGCATGAGAAATAACTCCCCGTTCTTTTGCTTTTTCCAGGTTTGAATCAGAAAGATCACTTCCGCCAAAAATCAAATTGCTGTTGCCTTTCAACGCCAGTGCAAAAGACCCATTTATCAATCCTACCCCTACCAAAAGTACTTTATCCAAAATCTTATCGTTTGTAACTTTGTTTAATCAACTTCGCTTTATGAAGCCCCGAATCTACCTATTCGTTTTAGCATTTGCGACATTTTCTCAAAGCAAGTCACAGGAAAAACAGAAAATCCAGACCTTTTACGATCAAGGACAACTTAAAGAAGAGTACTATATTCTAGGAAATGACTCCTCCAAAGTGGACGGTGCCTATGCCATGTTCGATCTTGAAGGGAATACGATCGTCAGTGGAAATTTTAATAGTGGGAAAAAGCAAGGCGTCTTTAAGAACTACTATACCGATGGATCTTTACAACGATCCACGAATTACGTTAACAATCTGCGAGAAGGTCTGACGCAAGTCTTTGGGTCTAAGGGGAATTTAATCCAAGAAGCAACGTTCGAAAACGATACGTTGGTTGGTGAAATCAAATTATTCGATGAAGACGGGAATATCAAAAGCGCCACCACATTTCAGAGAGGAAAACCTGATGGACCCGTGTACAGCTACTTTGCAAATGGGAAGGTAAAAGAAGAAACCACCTATCAAAATGGGAAGCCGAACGGCCCCACCAAACAATATTATGAAACGGGTAACTTGAAGTTGGAAGCCTCTTATGTTGACGGACTGCTGGACGGAATGTACAAGACATATTACCTCTCAGGTCAGTTAGAAATGGAGGTAGAGAATAACAGGGGAAGCAAGTCCGGAACGTTGAAAACATACCATGAAAATGGTCAATTGAAGTCCACTGGCATTTACAAGGATGGTGGGCTCTCCGGGGCTTACCTTGCCTATTTCAACAATGGTGAAGTGATGAGTGAATACGCCTATCGCAGCGGATACCGTGTGGGCAAGAGTATAGATTATCACGAAAATGGGCGTGTTCGAGTCGCATCTACCTACGCAAATAACGGACAGAACATCCGAATAGAAGAGTATTCAAACAAAGGCGATTTGGTTGCTAAAAAGCAAATTGAAAATGAAAAGCCGGAAGGTACCTGGACTTTCTGGGAGCAGAATGGAAAAGACTTGTTACTTGTTGAAAACTATGCAAAAGGCCAACTGAATGGGTTACGAACCGAATACATAAAAGGCAAAAAATCTACCGAGACGAACTATGAAAAAGGAAGAAAATCAGGAGAAATGACGCTGTTCTTTCCGGGTGGACGTGTGAGTGAAAGTAGAAACTATGAGCTTGACCGACTCCATGGAGATTTCACGAAATACTACAAGAATGGCGCTGTGGAGTACGCTGGAAAGTACCTACGAAACAAACGACATGGTTTGTGGAAGTACTATGACAAAAAAGGAAAAGTCACGGAAGAAATCACCTACCAAATGGGCAAAGAGGTGACGAATCAATAGCAAACTAGAACGTAACCCGTGCTTTCTTCGTACTCAGTAGCATGGCGCTAGAAAAGCTCGCAACCTTACTCTCCTTCTCCTTAATTGTTGGCTGCACCCAAAAAGAAATCGTCGAAGAGCGATTCTATCCAAGAAATGACCATGAGGCTTACTGGCATGCACTTAAGAAAGCAGATCTCCTCTCAACAGCCTTAGGTAAAGACTGGCTCAAGGCCGCTGAAAAGCCCTTCAACAACCAGATCCAAGTCAAGCTACCCTATCAGGAATCATTCGCCATTTCGGAGATGCTACCGGATGCCCACGGATACCGGTTTGATGCCAAAAGAGGAGAAAGGATCGTCATCAAAACGTCGTTGATTTCTCGAGATACAGCCAAGGTGTTTATGGATTTATTTCGTGTCACCTCCGATTCTTTGAACCCTTTCATTCAGATAGCCTCAGCAGACAGCACACTCGATCTGGCATTCCAACCTCGAAGGAGTGCCTCCTATTTGCTTCGCCTTCAGCCAGAATTACTCCGAGGTGGCCAGTTTTCCATAACCATTGAAAGTACTCCTTCGCTGGCCTTTCCCGTGACTGGGAAAGACAAGTATGCGATTGGAAGCGTCTTCGGTGACCCCAGAGATGGCGGTAGAAGAGAGCACCATGGGGTAGATATCTTTGCCAGACGTCACACGCCCATCATCGCCCCTGTTAAAGCAGATGTTCGTTTCGTAGGTGTACGTGGCATTGGAGGTAAAGTAGTTTGGCTACGTGACCGCACCACCGGAAATAACCTCTATTTCGCACACCTGGAAGAGTACAAGGTTAAACGTTATCAGCAAGTGCAACCGGGTGACACCATTGGAACTGTAGGTAACACGGGCAATGCCCGATACACACCTCCACATTTGCACTTTGGAATTTACAACAACGGGCCAATTGATCCCTATCCATTCATTGTACCTGCACATTCGATCGCTCGCTTCACAAAGCCCGACACCTTTCTTCTGGGACAAAAAGTTACGATAGACGATGAAGTGTCGCTTGTCGCCCAAATGGATCCAAGATCTGCCGCTATCGATACGCTGACGGTCGGAGATCAGGTCTTGCTAAAGGCCATCAATCATCGGTATGTTCGCGTTGCAACCAGCGCTGGCACAACTGGCTTTATTAGAAAGGAAAACCTTGGCAGATTTTAGGCCAGAATCGTTAAATTTCACTCCATGATCCTGTTTGACACCCTCAAGTCATTTTATCGAGATAAGGAGTATCGTGACCTCCTTCTTACCACCTTGATCATCCTGCTCATTGGCACCTCAGTCTATCATTACGTCGAAGGCTGGAACTGGCTTGATTCCTTCTACTTTTCCTTCATTACGTTGACTACGATCGGATTTGGGGATTTCGCACCAAAGACTGATGTTGGAAAAGTCTTTACCGTCATCTACATCATTATTGGGGTTGGTATCATCCTGGCATTTATCAACACGGTGTACCACCACTATGCCAGACAGATCAAAAAGAAAAAAAAGTAAAACAACTATGCAAAATTTAACATTCTCCAACGGAGACAAAATGCCAGCTTTTGGTCTGGGTACCTGGAAATCTGCTCCCGGTGAGGTAAAGAAGGCCGTAATTGAGGCCATACGAATTGGTTATCGACATCTGGACTGCGCAGCAATCTATGGCAACGAAAATGAGATCGGAGAAGCCATTACGCAGTGTATTCAAACGGGCGTAGTCCATCGGAAAGAGTTATGGATCACTTCAAAACTCTGGAATAATGCACATCAATCCGACCAGGTCCAACCTGCGCTGGAAAAAACATTGAAAGATCTGGCAGTAGACTATTTAGACCTCTACCTCATGCATTGGCCGGTGGCATTCAAACCTGGTGTGGCCTTACCGGAAGACGAAGAAGGATATCTGTCTTTACGGGAAGTTCCGCTTACAGAGACATGGAGTGCCATGCAGGCATTGAAGGAGAAAGGCCTCACAAAACACATAGGGGTATCTAATTTTAGCAGCAAAAAGCTGCAAGAACTTATAGCCCTAGGTGGTCAGACTCCTGAAATGAACCAAGTAGAACTGCACCCGTATTTGCAACAGCAATCTCTCCTTGATTTTTGTCAAAAACATGCTATTCATGTAACTGCCTATTCGCCACTAGGATCTATGGATCGTCCGGAAAGTATGAAAAAGAGTGGTGAGCCAATGCCGTTAGAAAATGAAACGATCAAATCCGTCGCTGCGGCTCATGAGGTGTCTCCGGCCCAGATACTCATAGCCTGGGCCCTTCAACGTGGCACCTCAGTAATTCCCAAGTCAACCAACCCGAAGAGGTTGTTGGAGAATTTTGATGCACAAACCATTACATTATCCACGCAAGAAATGGATCAAATCCAACTTCAGGATAAAGCGGAACGAATTGTGGACGGTCTCTTTTTTACCGCTGAAAGCAAAGGGTATACTGCAGCCAGCTTGTGGGACGAAAACTAACCTTTGTAGTAGATTCTAAAGATCGTACCTGCTAAATCATCGGAAACGAGCATTGAGCCATCTTCCGTAAATAGCAAGTCTACAGGCCTTGCCCAGGCCGTATTGGTCTCTTTATCTAAGAAACCGGTTGCAAAATCCTCATACGAGACCCCCTCACCATTTTCTTCGCGAACCATGGTGATCTTATGACCGGTGTGCCCGGCCTCAGGCGTACGATTCCAGGATCCATGTTCAGCAATGAATGCTACATTTTCATAGGATGCTGGAAAGACCTCGCTCACGCAGAATTTTACGCCAAGAGGTGCAACATGCGGTCCCAGATTTTGAGCTGGTTTCACAAAATCCTCACAAGGACGCTTGTCCCCAAACTCAGGATCCTTTAAATAACCTGCATGACAATAGGGATAACCAAAATGTTGACCAGCAGCAGAGACGCGATTTAACTCACAAGGTGGCTCGTCGTCACCTAATAGATCTCGGCCATTGTCCGTAAACCACATTTCCTCGGTCTCAGGATGCCATGTAAACCCAACCGTATTTCGTACACCATGGGCAAATACTTCTCTTTCCGACCCATCCGGGTTCATTCGGGTGATGCTTGCATAGAGCTCGTTTTTACTTTCACATATGTTGCAAGGGGTACCCACGGGTACATAAAGTTTACCGTCCGGTCCAAATGCAATGAACTTCCAGCCATGGTGCTTGTCTTTGGGATAATCATCGTAGATCAGTGTCGGCTCGGGAGGAGTCGCCAGGTTGTCTTCAATGTTATCAAATCTCCAAAGCTTGGAAACCTCTGCCACGTAGAGTGCGCCATCTTTAAAGGCAACTCCATTTGGCATTTGCAGGTCGCTCGCAAGCACGTATTTCTCATCTGCCTTCCAGTCGCCGTCTGTGTCTTTTAGGGCATAAACCTTATCTCCTCCCCTGTTGCTGACAAAAAGGGTTCCATTGGGGCTCATCACCATCGATCGTGCGTTGTTTACCCTGGCAAAAACTTCAACTGCAAATCCTTCCGGTAAATTAAGGGCCTCCAGATTGAGTCCTTCGGTGGAGGTGAGCTCATTCTCCTCGATAGGCTCCGCTGTTTCGGTCGCAGGCGTATTGGATGAACAGGAAAAAACGAGTAAAGAGAATGCTAGAAAATATGCTTTAAACATGGCTATTGAATTTATACGAAGATAGGCACGGCAGGAGGTAGTTCACAAGATTCTGAAATAAATTCAGAATGACTTTCCGGGAGTTTACCTTTGCTCTCTTATGATTGACATCACGAATCTTTCTTACTATCTGGGGGATCGGGCACTGTATGACGAAGCATCCCTATTCATTGGACCCAAAGATAAAATTGGGCTTATCGGGCTCAATGGCACAGGAAAGTCTACACTACTCAAAATGATGGTTGGGGACATTCAACCTTCTGCAGGAAAGATTCAAAAGAGTAAGGAAACGACCATTGGCTTTCTCAATCAAGACCTTCTCTCGTTTCAAACTGAAGATTCCATTCTTTCCGTAGCCATGACTGCCTTTGCTTCTACAATGGAAATCCAAAAGCAGATCGATAAGACCATCAAAGAGATGGAGGAAAACTACCGCGATGAATTGGTAGACAGACTTACCAAGTTACAAGAGCGATTTGAGGCTGAGGAGGGATACACCTTACAGTCTAAGGCCGAGGAAATTCTAGAGGGAATCGGGTTTAAAACTGCTGACCTACAGCGACCGCTAAGCGAGTTCTCGGGTGGGTGGCGTATGCGTGTCATGCTGGCCAAACTACTGCTTGAAAAACCAAGTTTGCTCATGCTGGATGAGCCTACCAACCACCTTGACCTCCCATCCATTCAGTGGATCGAAAATTACCTTCAGTCGTATGAAGGTGCCTACATCATTGTTTCACACGATCGAGAATTTCTAAATCGATCTGTGAATAAGATCGTTGAGGTGACCCAAGCTGACCTTCATGTATATCCGGGTGACTACGATCATTACGTGGAGGAAAAAGAACTACGCAATGAGCTGCAACAGAATGCGTATCAAAACCAGCAGAAAAAGATACGAGAAGCCGAGCGGTTCATAGAGCGATTCAAGGCCAAAGCAACCAAAGCAAGTCAGGCACAATCCAAGATGAAGATGCTCGAAAAGATGGAGCGGGTTGATGAGGTGATGGATGAGAATGCGCAGGTGAATTTCCGCTTTAATTTCAATACCAAATCCGGACGTCATGTAAAAAGGTTGGAAGACGTTTCGAAGTCGTATGATACACTGAAAATATTGGACCACTCCTCCATTGGCATTGAAAGAGGTGACAAGATTGCGCTCATTGGCGCCAATGGAAAGGGCAAGTCCACCTTACTTCGTATCATCGCAGGAACAGAACCGCACCAGGGAAAGGTACAGACAGGTCACAACGTCGTTAATTCCTTTTATGCACAACATCAACTAGAATCCCTGGATGTCCAGAACGACCTTTTGGAAGAGCTCAAATTAGAGGGTACAGGCAAGACGGAGCAAGAGCTCAGGAGCGTACTTGGCTGTTTTCTGTTCTCAGAGGATGAGGTGTACAAGAAGATCAAGGTGCTTTCCGGAGGCGAAAAATCACGTGTTGCGTTAGCCAAAACTTTGATTTCAGAAGCCAATTTTCTGCTGTTGGACGAGCCAACGAACCATCTGGACATGCTATCGGTCAGCATCTTAGTCCAAGCCCTCCAGCAATATGAGGGTACCTTTTTACTGGTAAGTCACGATCGTCACTTTATCTCTCAAGTAGCGAACAAAATCTGGTACATTGAAGATCAGGAGGTCAAGGAATATCCCGGAAACTACGAGGAATTCAGCTGGTGGTGGGAAAAAAACAAAAATCAACCTTCAGCACAGCCAACAGCAAAGAAGTCAGCTCCTAAGAAAGAAAATACCAAGGTGCGAAACAACGCCGAAGCCCAGCAACACGCTCGAGAAGTAAAGCAGCTGGAGCAACAGATTGACAAACTTGAGGTGACCCTTAAGGAATTGGAGTCCGAGTTGGCATCTCCGGAAGTCTACAAGGATGCAGAGAAGCTCGAAACACTCAATGCGTCCTACGAATCCAAGAAGAAAGAGCTGGATGATCTGATGGGGAAATGGGAAGGCTTGGCAGCATTACAGTAAAAACAGGTAACTTCAGCACAATTCAAACTTCATAATCATGCGGAACATCTTTTTAATAAGCTTAGTGCTTTTATCCATTCTTGTGACCCATTGCACATCCCCAGCTTCCAGTAATACTGAGCAAAAAGCTGAGCCCTCAGGTGGCAGTAAAGCGGAACAAGTTATCGATCGGGCTATCGAATGGGCGGGAGGCATGACAAAATGGGAAAACCTGAAGACCATTGACTATACAAAAAGATCTCGGCTACTTTTGGAAAATCAGGATGTTGAATACGATATCACGCAGAACCATTCGTATTCCTTAACCCCCACACTTACCATGGACATCAGTTGGGACTCCGAGCTGGGAAGTAATCGAATGCGCTATTCCGATACCTTATCCATCAGGTACTTAAATGACAGTGTGATTGATCGAGGAACCAAAGTAGAAGAATCTGCTTTTAGTGCATTTTATGTGCTAGGTATGCCTTTTAAACTAAAAGATCCGGGCGTCACGCTTTCCTATGAAGGCACGAAAGATTTTGACGGTAAAACAGCCGATATCATCCAAGCAATCTATAGCCCCAATGAATTTGACAATCATTCAACCTCCGATCAGTGGTGGTACTATTTTGATCAGGCCGACGGGGCATTTCTGGGTTGCATGGTCTACCACGCCCCCACCTATGCGCTCATTGAAAACATGGGTTTTCACGACGTGGACGGGATGAAATTTCAAAAGAGAAGAATGAGTTACCGAAGTGACAGCCTTGGCAACAAGCAGTTTCTCAGGGCGGAGTTTTGGTACGACGATTTTGCCATCTCCTTCAATCAATGACGCAGGTAACGATGTTAGAACGTTCGCTTTACTTGCTCAGGATCTCGAACGTATCATAGCTGCTTAAGCTACTTTTTCTTACCTTTTAGGTATGGATAAACGTGCTTTTCTTAAAAACCTAGCATTAGCAGGTGTAAGCCTCCCCTTTTCGGTAACAGCGATGCATAAGACCATTGCCGAATATGAGCATCTAAGCGCCTCAGACTTAGCAAGCAACGAAGATTTTTGGAGCAAAATCCGTTCAGGGTACCGCTTAAAGTCTGAGTACATCAACTTAGAGAACGGCTACTATTGTTTTCTTCCACAAGAGACCTTAGAAAACTATATCCAACACGTTCGCGATGTAAACTATCAAGGCTCCTGGTATATGCGGACAGTGCAGTGGGAAAACAAAAAGAGGAGTGCCGCCATGCTCGCAGAATTGGCAGGATGTACAGCCGAGGAACTTATTATCACCCGGAACACCACAGAGTCGCTGGATCTGGTCATCGCAGGATTTGATTGGAAGAAAGGTGACGAAGCAGTCATGGCGGAGCAAGATTACGGTTCCATGCTGGACCAATTTAAGCTCATGGAAAAGCGATATGGGATCAAAACCAGACGTGTTTCACTTCCAAATCATCCTAAAGACGATCAAGAAATTGTAGACCTGTACGCCTCACAAATCACGAGTAAAACCAAGTTGCTCATGGTGTGTCATATGGTAAACATTACCGGACAGGTATTACCTATTCGTAAAATATGCGACATGGCACACGAACAAGGAGTTGAAGTGCTGGTAGACGGGGCGCATGCATTTGCCCATTTGGATTTCAATATTTCTGATCTGAACTGCGACTACTATGGGACAAGTCTACACAAATGGCTGAGTGTACCATTAGGTGCAGGGTTTCTCTATGTTCGAAAAGGAAAGGCATCGAACCTTTACCCTTTATTTGCAGAATCGCCTCGAGATCCCGACGACATTTATCGACTAAATCATATAGGGACACATCCAGTTCACACCGATCTTGCCATTCAAAATGCTATCACCTATCACGCAGCTATTGGCAATGAACGAAAAGAAGCCAGACTGAAGTTTCTCCAGCACTACTGGACTTCACGCGTTCGAAATCTTCCTCGCGTTATCGTCAACACCCCTGATGATCGATCAAGACATGGGGCCATTGGAAATGTAGGCATTGAAGGCATTGAGCCAACAAACCTGGCAAAAAAATTCTTGGAAGATCACAACATCTGGACGGTGGCAATCAATCGAATTGGGGTTAGAGGGGTACGTATTACACCCAATGTATACACAACCACCGACGAGTTGGACACCTTTGTTCAGGCAATCAAGGTCCTAAGCGGCAACGCCTAATTAAGGCCCAGCTACCTCGTCCAAGTCATTGTACCACTCTGCTCCATACTTTCGAATAAGCGGTTCTTTAAGGAATTTGTAGACGGGTACCTTTAGTTCCTTCCCCAGGTCGCAGGCCGGTGAGCAAATGCTCCATCGATCATAATTGAGTGCTTCAAAATCCGGAAGCTTTGAGATGCGTATGGGATACAGGTGACACGAGATAGGCTTTTTAAAATCAGTTTTCCCATCTTTATGGGCCTGCTCAATACTGCATTTTAGGATCCTGTTTTCATCGTAAAAGGCAAAAGCACATTCTTTTCCATTGATGACAGTGGTAGAATAGTCACCATCCTCATCCAGAATGTACCCACCCTCTTTTTCCAACACCTCAACAGCCTTGTCCCCCAGGTACGGTTTCACCAAGTCAATTACTTCCTCAATTTCGTGAAGCTCATCTTCATTCAACGGAGCCCCTAAATCTCCCTCAACGCAACAAGCTCCTTTGCATTTGGTTAAATCACAAACGAATTGCTCCGAAACAACATCATCTGAAACCAGCGTTTTTCCTAACTCGATCATTTCCCAAAGATTTTTTTCAAAAATAGTGAACCATTCTGAGCGGTGTTCGTTTTACCTACATCGATATTATATGTACATACATTAAAATTAGAAATACACAAAAGCAATGATTAAAGCACTATTAATTTCAACAGTACTCGCTTTCACTGGATTTGGGGAAGCTGAGAAAGTCAAAGTAGACGTGGACGCTAGCTCGGTAAACTGGGTCGGCAAAAAAGTAACGGGTCAGCACAATGGAACCATCGCCTTGCAAGGGGGTCGATTGGAAATGGAAGAAGGTGTATTGACTGGTGGCATTTTTACCATCGACATGACCACTATTAACTGTGAAGATTTAAGCGGTGGTGGAAAAGGGAAATTAGAAGGTCACCTGAAGTCAGATGATTTCTTTGGCGTTGAGACCTACCCAACTGCCACATTCGTGATTACGAAAGCGGTGCCTCAAGGTCCTGGTAATTACAAAGTAGTGGGTAACATTACCATCAAAGGAGCTACGCAAGAAATTCAATTCCCAGCTACTTTGGAGGAGAACGGTGGTGTCTATACCGCTACAGCCGATTTGACAATCGACCGATCCAAATTCGATATTCGATATGGATCCGGTAGTTTTTTCGACAACTTAGGAGACAAAACCATCTATGACGATTTTGAACTTTCTGTGAGCTTGGTTACTTCAAAGTAAGCTTTCGAAAACAGATCAAAAAGCCACCTGAAGTTTCAGGTGGTTTTTTCTACTCACCGCAAAACCCTGCACCTCGTACTTTCCTTCACTCTTTTCTCAATTAAGTCACTCGATCACACTCCATATTTACGACGAGAGCTTAGCACGGTATCCTTCTATCACTTTTTGAGTAAAAATAGCTTTGGTCTCCTGGGTCAACTGGTCACTGATTAGTATGCCTGGATTGAACTCCCGAACATGGGCATCACTCCACAAACCTAGTTCAATTAAAACCGGTGTTAACGCCAGTCCCTTTTCTGTCAACCGATAAATATTGGTCTTCTTGTTGTTTGGAAGTTTTTCTTTGCGAACAATGCGAAATGCCTCCAGCATCTTGAGGCGCGCTGAGAGGATGTTACTTGCGATCGCTTCCTCGCTCTCCAAAAAATCTTTAAAGGTCTCTTTGTCCTCTACCAACATTTGTTTAATGATCACCAGCGTCCATTTATCGCCAATCAAGTCGATGGCTGAAGTAAAAGGGCAATCGCATCGAAACTCCATATTCATAGTGAACGGCAAATAATTACTTGCATTTTGAAATTAATTTCAAATATTACTTGCATTTTAAAAGTTATAATCTACTTTTGACTTGCAAAACAAAAGTAATAATTAATCATGAAGAATCGCATATCTACCTTATTAGTGTTTGCAGGACTATTGCTTTCATGCAATACAAGCACAACAGATCAAACAAAAAATCCAGAAACTCCTAAATCAAATGAAACAACCATGAATGCAAAAGAAACTGTCGGTGCCTTCTTAGGTGCCGTACTCAAGAACGACCCAGCAACCATGCGTAAGCTGGCAAACGTAGACTACATCCAGCACAATCCGTTTATTCCTACCGGACTAGCGCCTTTCATCCAATTACTTCCCGTACTTCAAGAAAATGGCACTACTGCAGAGAATGTACGTATGTTTCAAGATGGCAATTTTGTATTCATGCACAACATCTGGAGAAATGCAAAGCCATTTGGGGCGGATGAAATGGTCTCCTTTGACATTATCCGCCTAGACGAAAATGGGAAAGTAGCCGAACATTGGGATGCGATGACCGCATTGGTCAACGAAACGGCAAGTGGGCGATCACAAACGGATGGTCCGGTATCTGTGACGGATATAGCGAAGACGGATGAGAACAAAGCGTTAGCACGCAGACTAGTTGAAGATGTTCTAATGGGTAAGAATCCGAATAAAATCACGGAGTACATTAGCGCAGAAGAATATCATCAGCATAACCCAGGTGTCAAGGATGGATTGAGTGGAATCATTGAAGCCGTAGAATACCTCACCTCCCAAAATAATATGTTCAAATACACCAAAATTCACAAGGTACTAGGTGAAGGCAATTTTGTCTTGACGGTTAGCGAAGGTGAATGGAATGGGAAACAGCAAGTCTTTTACGACCTATTCCGAGTTTCCAATGGAAAAATGGTGGAGCACTGGGATGTGATTCAGGAGATTCCTTCGGAGGAGCTAGCCAACAACAACGGCATGTTTGGTTTTTAAATCGTTGATTCCATCTAAAACAGCCCAGCCTGGAAGCGAGACCTAGGTTGGGTTTTTTGTGTTCTACACCTGAATTACTGCTTTACGAGTTTTTCATAGTTCGTGATAACTTCCTCCAACTGAGAAGCGGCGATTTTCTTCGCAATGATCTCTTTCTGCTCATTTAGGAGGTAAATTGTGGGTGTGGTGTACGCATCATAAACGTCCTGGTAGTTGATGCCGTAGGTTCGGGTGCCATTTGTATTGGTCCAGTCACGCAAGTCCAATTCTTCAATGTACTTATCCATCTTACGCATCGAAGTATCGGCTGAGACGGTATACACGCTGACATCATACGTAGTGCTATCATAGAAATTTTTGAGTACTGGTGTCTCCTTTTTGCAGTGACCACAATCAGGATCGTAGAAATAAATGACGGTATAGTCGCTGGAAAGATCGTGCAAGGCTTGGGGTCTTTCCGCTAAGTCTTGTAAGACAAGATTTGGAGCTACCATTCCGATAAGACTGTTTCGATACTGGTTTGCTTTCTCTCGCAGGTTTTTCTTGAGCTGTTCATTGGCCCAAAAGTCCATCTCACCCGTTTCAAAATATGTATCCACCAGATGAACATACACTTCGTCCATTCCCATGATCTTTGAAGATTGATACTTTGTGGTCAAGTGCCACACCAGATATTGGTAGGTTTCCTCTTCCTTTTTTGACTGGGCAATCAGTTCATCAACGGCTACAATGATCGAATCTTGGCTGGGAAGCACCAAATTATCTAAAAAGTCATCCACCTTCTCTTTGTAGAAAGATCTGGGCAGACGCATAAGCACAGGATCACCTAAGTCAAAGAAATCCCAATAGTGATTGCGGTAATAGTACAGTTTTCGGCGCTCTGAGCCTTGGTCCGTGGCGTTGGCGATCTCTTCCGGCATCTCCACTTGTTTTCCGGACTTAAACAAGGTAGCCAGTATGCTTTGTGGATACTGCTCGATTATTTCATTCTGATAAGCGGCCACTTGCCGATTGATTCGTCCCACTTCTCGCTCAGCTTGACCTTTTTCCTGAATTGACGAAGTGCTGTCCCGCAACGTTTGAATGAATGGTGCACCTTCCTTTTGTCTTTCCAGGTTGAAGCGCATGTTTTCAAAGAAGAGCCGGTTGTCTTCGTCCCCTTCCACCCGAACCTCAGAAAATTCTTCTTCCGCAAGGATCATCTTGAAGTTTTGATCTGTACCAACGACGAAATCAAAGAGTAACGTGGTGCCATCCGCGAGAAAGTACATTCCTCTTGGAAGCTGCTCCGGTCCTTGAAAAGCGTATTTCCCATTCTCCAACACCGTTGCCGAATCTTTTACGTAGGTCTTCCCATTGAGGTAGTATCCAAGAAATAAACCATCCCTCTTACTTTCACCTAGATCAATATCAATGCGATAACCTTGTGCAAAATTCAAAGAATAACATAAGCAAAGACCGCAAACGAAACAGAATTTCAAACAATAATTAATCATGACGCAAAGGTGTAATAATTCTGCGTTTCTAGCTTAAAATCTTAATTTTAAGCCATGTTGATGAGCAGTGGATCAAAAAAAGCCGTAGGGTATTCAACAGGATATTCAAATAAGTTCTTTAGAAACCTGTGTTTTGGTAGTTTCCTGCTATCGATAGCATTTCTGTCGAACGCTCAAACGTGCATTCAGAATCTCGATAGCGCTGTCTACTTTAAGTATCGCAACCAACAAAAGGCAAAGTTCTATGCAAACGCCTTACTAGCTGATCTGGATTCAGCCCGATGTCCATCCGAAATCGGCATTGCCTCCACATACAACAACCTAGGACTGCTTCTTTGGGAAATCAATGAGAAGTCACGAGGACTTTCTGCGCTAAAGAAGGGCATCGCCCAAGAGCTAAAAGTCAAAGACTCAACACACCGAGATTTGCTAGGGCCTTATTACAACTTAGCCACGCTTTATCAAGAAACAAGCAATTTTAAAGAAGCCGAAAAGTATCTCAACCGTGCTGAAGGCGTAATCAAAACGTCCTACCAAGACAATAATGAAGCACAGATACGATTTCTTTCTCGAAAAGGCACCTATTATCGTGAAGTTGGAGATTTTACCAAAAGCGTGGATGCGCTGGACCAAGCACTGACGCTCAACGGGAGAGGTACAACAGACTCAACCACGATTGCACTTCACATTGAGATTGGCACTACCTACAAACATTTCGGCGACCTTGAACAAAGTGAAACCGAATTGATGAAGGCCATTGAGTTGGCAGAAGGAAATTCAGAACTCCAATACCTGATCGCGATTGATCGTCTTTCCACCCTGAAGATGGAACAAGGAGAGTATTCTGACTCTGAGAACTACTTGCTTTATAACCTAAAGCAAAAAGAAGAAAAGTACTCGAATGATCCCATCCTGGCCCTGGAGACCCTCAATGGACTGAGCATCCTGTATCATCGACTCAACGATCTTGAATCAGCCAACGAATACATGACTCAAGCGCTGGATATGGCAGAAAACATCCGAAGCGCAAAGCCTTACCTGGTCAACAACCTTGGTACCATCTTTATGAAAGAAGGCGACCTTGATCACGCACTGGAATGCTTTCAGGAAAGCACTGAAGGCTTTAAAGAGCTTTTTGGAACGATTAATCCAGATTATGCGAGCGGACTCAGCAATCTGGCAAGCGTATACAAGCAACAAGGAAACCTTAGTGAAGCACTGAATCTTTACACGCATGTGCTAGACCTTGACAAAGTGATTTTTGGAGATCGTCACCAGCGATATGCCACATCGCTAAACAACGTTGCGCTTATCTACATGGAGCTTGGAAATGCCTCCGTCGCCGGAAAACTGTTACTCCAGGCATCGAAGATACGAAAGGAGTCACTTGGCGAGTTTCACCCCTTATACATCAAGAACCTTAATGACCTGGGAGTCTATTACCTGGTCCAGAAAGACACAGTTTCTGCAATGGATCAGTTCAATCAAGCACTTCACCTGGAGATTCAGCACATGCAGGACATCTTTCCGGTGCTAACAGATCGTCAAAGACAGCTTTACTTTGATGATGCACGCTACAACATCGAACGTTTCAATTCACTTGCTTTCTCGAATTCCTACGTAAATACTACTTATGCACACGAAGCATTCAATCACTTCATCAATACCAAGGGAATTCTCTTTTATGCATCTGAAAAGATGAGGCGATTAATTCAGGACAGCGACGATAAACAGGTGCAACGACTCTACGAGGCATGGAAAGAGAAAAAATACCAACTTGCACAAGCTTACCTGTTGACCGAGGAGGAACGTATAGTTCGCAAAATCTCGATCGAGGAGTTAGAAGCAGAATGTAACGACCTTGAGAAGTCACTGGCTCAGAAGATTTCCATTTTCTCCGAGGAGAATCAAGCCAGTTATCATACATGGCAGGAGGTTAGTAACAAACTCGACGAAAAATCGGCCACGGTTGATATTATTTCCTTTCGAAATTATTCCGTCAACGTAACAGATAGCTCTTTTAACCAAGGGTTTGAAAACCAGTACAACTACATAGCCATGGTGATCAGATCAGATTCTGTGTTGATTCCAGTTAAGCTTTCTCAGTCGCTAGACCTTGAAAAGGGATTTGCTCGCTACCGAAATGCCCTGAAGTACAATGTGAAGGATCGGACCAGCTTCGCGCTTTTTTGGAAACCCATTGATGACGCAGTCAGCACCTGTACGAGCATCAAGTTTGCCCCGGATGGAATCTACCACAAGATGAATCCTGCCGTTTACTTTGATCCGGCTCGCGATACCTATGTTGCTCACCTGTATGACATTGTCAATGTAACCAGCGCAAAGGATTTGTTATACTACCATGAAAAGGAGCTAAATACCGAAGCTCGGATTTTTGGAAATCCTGATTTTTCGGCACTGGAACTTGGATTCTCTTTAAATCAACTCCCGGGCGCTGAGCGTGAGGCAGATGCCATTACCGAGATTCTGGATGTGCGTCGATGGAATACCGATACCTACTACTTCGGGGAAGCGACCGAAGAACGCATAAAGGCGATGGCTAACCCCGGAATCCTACATTTGGCCACCCACGGCTATTTTGATGACGATCCAAATCACAAAAATCCCTTGAACAGCTCCGGAATATTCCTTAGCAAGGGATCCACGAGTAGTGAAGATGGCAGGTTGACCGCATACGAAGCTATGAACCTCTCTCTCGAGGAGACGAACGCAGTGGTATTGGCAGCATGTGAGACCGGACTGGGTACAGTTCAAAATGGAGAAGGTGTTTTTGGACTACAGCGGGCACTTTTGGTTGCCGGTTCGCAAAACGTGATTTTAAGTCTCGTTAAAATCAACGATGAAGCTGCCATGAACTTCATGCGACTGTTTTACCAAACCCTTCTTGAGGTGAAGGACCCTCAGGATGCCTTCTTCGGTGCGCGAAAAACCTTCATGGAACGTGATTCAAATCCCTACAATTGGGGCGCATACATTTTGGTATCAAAAGGATAAGCCAATATGGCCAGTAAAAAACTTGACTTTAGACATCTTCTGATCGAGGCGCTCCTGATCGTATTTACGGTATTGCTTGCCTTGACGCTGAATGAATGGCGGACTAATGTAAAGGAGCGAAAACTCAAAGACAAGGCTTTGAAAAACATAATCAGTGAGATTCGGTCGAACAAAGAAGACATTGAAAGTAAGTTGGATTACCACCTGCAGATTTCTGAAAACATAAAGCTGTACTTATCCAACGATAGTCTTTGGGCTACGCTTGATCACACTTCGGGAATTGGAGCCGTCAGTACGATCATGACGCGTGGCATCGCCAACCCTAACCTTCAATCCGGTGCTTGGAACAGTGCTGTATTAAGTGGTGTGGTGAATTCCTTTGAATACGATGTGCTTTACGAACTCTCCAATCTTTATCAGGTCCAGGAAAATGGGCCAAATAGCACCTGGAAAATAATGGCCGGATTTTTCTCCGAATCGAGCTCATTTGATCCTGCTAATGCTCGGCAGGTTACCATGAAATTTCAATTGGCTTTTCGGGAGCTTTACAGCCAAGAGCGAAGTTTACTTAAAGATTATGAAAAGGCACTGTCCCTCCTTGAAGCTTCCTGATCTTTTTTCCTTTATTCGTACAGGACGATAGGGAAATCGTTGCCAAACGAATAACCAGATGGAAATTGGGGCTTGCCCTTGTACTGCTCAGAAAGTTCTGGAACTCTCGACTCCACAAAAGCACTCAATTCTTTTACCGTGATTTTCTTATCCTGATTAGCACCATCAGCTTTTCCGGATAAGCCTTCCAAAAGTGCGTAGGTGAAGACTCCATGTCCCAAAGATTCGAACTCTGTCGCAAATTGCTCTGATCCTGATGCCGTGATCCAGAAGGTGCCAGTGCTTCTCGCCAATTGGGCAATCGCTCGCTCTTCCTTTACACCACGTTGAGCTAATGCCTCCAAAGCTGATGCAGATTGGCAAGCATCAATGATGAAAAGTTGTTTTTGCGCATTGATCTCTTTAGATAGCTGTTGCAACTCACTTGCCGAGATGGCTTTCTCAAACAGCATGTCATCTCTCCCGTAGAGCTGGGTTATATCATGAGGCACCAAAAAGAACTCGGATGCTCGATCCAGGCCTTCAGACATCACTCCATGTCCAGCGTAATAGAACACAAGGAGGTCTTGCTCATTCGCCTGATCTTTTACTTTTTCCAGCGCAGAACGTACACCTGCCTTGGTAAAGTCGGCATTTCGGATCTCCAGGGTCTGAATTTCTTCAAAAATACTGGATGCCCCAGCTTGTATGACCTCAGTAAACGCATTTGCATCGGCAATGGCGTAGTTGAGGTTGTACTTAGGATTGCGGTATTCGTCGACCCCAATAGACACTAAGAAGAGTTTTGGTTTAGCATCCGGATTACCTGTGTAGTCGACTATCATCTTTTGCTTCTCAGACTCGATTCCATCTTTGGATTCCGCCACGGCAAAAAAGTAGTTTTCCTCGCCAAACGTGTTGGTAAGGTTTACGCCAAATGAAGCCGTAGTTGTTCCCTCCGCTATTCCGACCAATTTATTGTTTTGAAAAAGCTTAATCGATGCGGCATTGGAGATATTTTCAACGACGGAGACGTCTACACTAACTGATTTCTGATTGGAGGATAGCTTTGGAATTCCCTTCGAAGCTACCTTTTTGCCATTGAAGCCAGTTATCTTGATTACGGGAATAAGGTCAATGGATTCGTCATCAATGGCTAGTTCCTCGCTTACGTTTGAATCGTTCATCAAGATTGGCAAGAGCCCAGGTGTAAATCCACGATTGAACGTGCTTTCGAGGCTGGTTTTTCGGAGCGATTTACGCGAAGTCCAAAACAGTTTGGCCGAGGAGCGTTCCGTTCCATCAAATCGTCCATCTCTCGAAACAATGGCTAAGTCACCCCCGGCATCCACGAAAATGTAGCCGATGATTTGATTTTGCGTTGCACTGTAGATTTGATTGATGTTATCTCCATAGGCGTTGACCAAAACCAAATCTTCCGAAAGCTGATAATGTGCATTAACGATGTAGTCTCTAAATGCATTGATGCCTGCGGAGCTTCGTTCTCGTTTCGTTTTCTTCGTGGTGAATACTCTCCCTCCTTTGTTATAGTCAAAAACACTGAATCCTCGATAACCTGCTGCTGCCAGAAGCTTATCCTTGATATGCAAGGTGGTTATGTAAAACCCTACGTCGCTGCTCTTTTCTTGCTTGCCATCAATCACTGTGATCAATTGGAAATCATTTTGATCGAAGGATTTATGGCCAAATCCTGGTACTCCCATGGAGCTGTTGGTATAATAGATCATTCGTTTCTCCAGGTTATCATACGAAGGGATATACTTTCTCTTTACCTCCTCAAGCTGTTTTCCGGTGAGATAGTCATATACATAGTATCGATTTCGTAGGGCACTCCATGCGGGGCCAACAGTCATTTCGTGCGCAAATGGGCTGAAGTCTATCACGGTAATTCGCTGGCTTATTTTGATGGACTGGATGCTTTGCATAGAAGATAAATCCCAAATTCCGACCGTGGTTTCATCCGCAACTGCAAAGTGCGGGCTGAATGTAGAGGCTCTTACGATTTGTATTTCCTCCGCATATGATTGACTGGTCAAGACATTGCCATTTTTCCAGTCCAGCACTCGCACACGCTTTCCTTCAACCAGCAAAATGTATTGATCATCCTTGGTAAACATAATCTCCTTCGGATCTTCTAAATCATATTGATAGCTGTACCTAAAAGATGAACGTTTTACATCCAGGATTTGCAATTGTCCATTGTCTAGAAGGAAAGCCACTAATTGCTGATCACCGGAGACGGCCATGCCTACCTGAAGCGACTCGATTGATTCTTCAGTGTACTCCAAACGGGTTTTATCTACAACAGGCTCTTGCGCAAACCCATTGAGTGCGACGATAAACAGCGCCAGTGAAAGAGTCCAGATCTTTGAGAAAACTATATCCTTCATTGATCTAATTTAATCAAATTGCAGGGCCTTTCAAATCACCTGGAGGTTCTTCGAATTCAATCTTTGAGCACGAACATCTCCGTTTTTTGATTCAGTTTATCTGCGATCTCCGAGATATCGTTAGAGATCTTGTGGTAATCATTCATGACATCCGAAACATGCGTTGCCGAAGTCGCTGCCTCTTCCGCTCCTGCGGCGGTCTCTTCGGAAATAACCACAACTTGCTCGATCGACTTGACAATGTCACGAACATCGTTGGCTTGTTTTTCTGTGGATCGAGAAATCTCATTGGAAAGGGATAAGGTCTCTTGGTAGCTTTCCAATATTCTTTCAAATGAAGTCTTTGCCTTCTTAGCTGACAATTCCCCATCTTTTACGACCCCATTCATATCTGTGATAAAACCATGGGTTGACTTTGCAGATTGCTGCACGTTTAGGACCAACTTCTCAATTTCCTTAACGGAATCCTGCGACTGTTCCGCCAGTCTCCTGATCTCGGTGGCGATGACTGAAAAACCCCTCCCTGCTTCGCCTGCCTGTGCCGCCTCGATAGCGGCATTCAAAGCGAGAAGATTGGTTTGCGACGCAATCTCCTGAATGATACTTAAGATTCCGGAAATTTCAGCTGAATATTTGGAGAGGTCATCGATGGACTCCGTGCTCTTTTGAAAGAAATCAAGAATGTCCTGCATACTCTTACCCACCGAAGAAATCATCTCTACGCCGTCCTGACTACTTTTCACCCCTGTGCTGGAGCTGGTATTGATCGAGGTAGCTTGTTCGCTCACGGCTGTGGTAGTCTCCATGATATTTTCAATAAGCGAAGAAGTGGTGTTGATCTGATGAACCTGACTTGCTGCACCCTTACTGATTTCACCAATGGTTTGCTCCATTTCCGAAACCATGTGGTTCACCTTTTCACTGTTTTCCTGACTTGTTTTTGAAATACTGCGAATCTGTCGCGATTGATTTGAAATGTCTGCAATGAGATTTGAAACGCTATCAAGTGCGTTATTCAGGTTTTCTGACAATTTCAAGATATCTCCTTTGGCTTCTGTGGCGTATCGCTCTCGTAGATTGCCTTGAGAAAGATGATACACCACTCTATTCAGCTCTTCGAAGGGAATCAGAATGGATTCAAACAGTTTGTTGATGGACTCCTCCAACGCTTTCCATTGACCAGTCTGATCAGACGTATCCATCTTGATGTTGAAGTTACCGGAGTGTACCACCTCTTTCAGTATTTCATCGGTCTCCTGTGCAGTTCGTAACAGGTTGTCCTGCTCCATCTCCAGCTCCTTCTTCCTCATTTCTGCCTCCAAACTCTTTTCTTCTACCTTTTCTTTCTCTTCCAAAATGTTCCGCTCAAATTTCAAATTGATGGAAACAATTAAGTACAGTTCAAAGAGGATGATTACGGTTGTGGCCGTGTTTGCAATATTGTACTTCACCAACGAAGTACTTTCAAAAGGAAGGTCACTAATGGGTAGGCCAAGCAAGGACTGAATCCCATCAAAGAAGATGTAGCATAGAAAAATTCCTATCAAGGTAATATTAAAATACAGCCGTTCCCTTGTGAAATCGAAAATGATGCATGTCCCGATCATCACAGGTAAGAGATGTGATTTGGTGGTTGGAATGCGCATGATCCCCGGATCTATTCCGTTTTTGATGTACTGCAGGTTGAAGTAATAGAAAGAAAATATCAAGTAGCATACAACCCCGAACAGGAGTGTAAGCCTTCCGTATTTGTAAAACCCGCTTCGGATCAACAAGAAACTGACAAGAGGCACCGGGAGCAGGATAAGCGTCTCTGTTGCAGCTCCAGTTTCGCCCGACGAAAGCTGTACTACTGACAAGATGAGCAATAAGGGGAAAAGAAAGATTATCAGGCAATTAGCATAGAAGATTCTGTTCTTGATGATCTCGACCATGCTATCATTGGTTCCAGCATATAGGATGTTTCGTGAAATCCAATTCATTCATTAAGGCAATTGGGATGGATGATTGACTAGCAAGATAACTTTTTTGCTAACATTTTGAAACCTGTCAACTTTTCCTGCAAAAAGGAAGTCCCTTCAGTAGAAAGAGAACCAGATTCCTGACGCAATCACCTAGGAAATACTCAAGAAACTTTTCATTACTTAGGTCAACAAACTAGATCCTGGCAGCCATGAAAAGGCTAAGGTCTTTAAAGGCCATGTTAAACCGTTTGGCCAAATCAAGATTGGTAATTGTTCCGTTATATGAATAAACACCTTTTTGAAGCCATCTTTTTTGGTAGATCATTTCATCAAAGCCACCTAGATCTCCTGCCTCCAGCAGGATCGGTGTAAAGATGTTTGAGATAGCCAGTGAGGCGGTTCGCGCTACTCGCGAGGCAATGTTGGGAACGCCGTAGTGTGTCACCTCGTGTTTCAGAAAAGTCGGCTTATCGTGACTGGTCATTTCTGAGGTTTCGATACATCCTCCCTGATCGATGCTTACGTCAATGATGACAGATCCGGGTTTCATTTCCATCACCATATCTTCGGTGACCAGCATTTTGTTTTGGCCCTTTTCCATTCGCAATGCACCCACCAGGATATCTGCTTCCCTGATCTCTTTTTCAAGGAGAGAAGCGTCGAATGTGGACGTATATATTTCCTGACCAATCAAATGCTTGAGCCTTCTCATCTTATAGATGTTGTCATCAAAGACCCGCACCTCCGCTCCATGCCCTAAAGCTGCTCTTGCAGCAAATTCAGCCACGGTACCCGCACCGAGGATCAATACCTTTGTGGGTGGCACACCTGTGATGCCTCCAATAATGATCCCCCTTCCATTGTTGGAACTACTGAGGCACTCCGCAGCAATAATCATGACGTTGCTTCCGGCAATTTCACTCATTGCCCGAATAAGTGGAAGCCCTCCTTCTTTGTCTTGAATAAATTCGTATCCAATAGCGATAAGCTTTTTTTTATTGATGGCCTCCAGATACGCCGAATTTTGCTTACCTACCTGAAATGCAGACAGCAGGGTACTCCCCGGTTTCATCATTTCAATTTCGGCTAACGTTGGCGGCTCTACCTTCAGCACCGTGTTGGACTCAAAAACCTCCTGCGCATCGTAGGCAATCTTTGCGCCTGCTTCGCTATACTCCCTATCTAAAAAATTTGCCGCCTCTCCTGCTTTTGATTGGACTACCACCTCGTGACCACTTGCCACCAACACCCCGACGGATTCCGGCTTAATGGGAACCCTTCGTTCTTGCTCTGCCACTTCTCTGGGCACGCCTATGACGAGCGAATTGGGTCTCTTCGCGATTTTTGCAGGGGCTTCCTGCGGATATAAACTTTGTTCTTGGGCTAGCTGCGCAAAACCAGATTTTGACTTTTCGTTCATTTAGGTTGGGCCGTTAAAGACCTGGCATTATCACCTACTAAATTAATATTAATTTCCAGGTATTTCTCAGGAAGAAGTGGAGCTATAATTTCGGGCCACTCTATAAGACATAGTTTTCCCGAATCCAGGTATTCTTCCATTCCAATATTCAATGCCTCCTCTAGTGATTCCAAGCGATAACAATCAAAATGATAGATCAATCCTGCCTTTTTCGTTCCGTACTCATTGATAATTGAGAAGGTAGGTGAACTCATAGAATCCAGTGCACCAAGCTCCTCCCCAATTTTTTTGATCAAGGTTGTCTTGCCCGCACCCATCTGCGCGTTAAAGCACCAGATCTTTAGCTCGAAAAAATTGCTGATCAGTTTCCTGGCAATTTCTTCGAGTTCGTGCTCAACGTAATTTGGGACGGTGATCATTTAGTACTCAGTGTAACCAGTGGGATCATAATCTCTTCCATCGAAATCCCTCCATGCTGAAAGGTATCCTTAAAATGCCGGGCGTAGTAGTTGAAATTGTTTGGATAAGCGAAAAAGTGATCATCTTTTGCAAAAACAAACGTGCTACTCACGTGCGATTTTGGCAGGCCGATTTGTTCTGCATTCCGATGGAAATAAACGTCCTTTTCTGAAAAGGCCAGATTGCGACCAACTTTGTAACGAAGATTCGAATTTGTCTTTCGGTCACCAATGATTTTCTGCGGTTTGTTTACACGAATCGTTCCATGATCTGTGGTGATCACGACCTTGACTTTCTGATTTGCCAACGCTTTCAGGGTATCTAGCAACGTTGAATGGGTAAACCATGATTTGGTCAATGACCTGTACGCTGATTCATCCGGTGCTAATTCACGAATCATTTGCATGTCCGTTCGTGCATGAGACAGCATATCCACAAAATTGAAGACAATTGCATTTAGGGAATTGGACATCAAGTTCGGAACACTTTCACTTAGCTGTTTTCCTTCTTCTACCTTCAAAATTTTGTGATAGGAAAATCGATCCGTTATCCTGTTTCGCAAAAGATTCGCACCAAGAAGCTCTTTTTCAAATTGGTTCTTTTTATCATCGTCTTCCTCATCTATCCACCATTCGGGAAATCGCTTCACAATCTCAAGCGGAGTCAATCCTGCGAACAGTGCATTTCGAGCATACGACGTTGTGGTAGGTAGAATTGAATAATATAGCTCTTCACTGTCTACCGAGAAAAGATCGGAAATTTCCGGCTCAAGTATCTTCCATTGATCGTACCTAAGGTTGTCGATTACGATTAGAAAAACCGGCTCTTCTCCAAGCAAGGGAAAAACCTGATTTTTTATCAGGTTGTGTGAAAGGAGTGGTCTTTCCACATCGGGATTACTCATCCAGTCTTCGTAATGCTTCAACACAAAATCCGAGAAATTTCCTTCTGCCTCCACCTTTTGGGCGGCAAGTACCTCCTCCATACTTTTGTCTTCCGTATCATCTATCTCCAGCTCCCAGTAGACCAGCTTTTTGTATATCTCTTGCCAATCGATGTGATCCCGGGCATCCATTACCTGCATGGCCAGTTGCTGAAATTCCTTCTGATATCCTTGATTGGTCTTTTCGGAGATAATCCGCTTATTGTCCAAGATTTTCTTCACGGAAAGTAAAATCTGATTGGGATTAAGTGGTTTTATGAGGTAGTCAGCAATTTTCGCACCTATGGCTTCTTCCATGATTTCCTCCTCCTCGCTTTTTGTAATCATGACAACGGGAATATTGGGGTGCGTAGATTTTATGTAATTCAGTGTCTCAAGTCCACTCATTCCGGGCATGTTCTCGTCCAGAAAGACAATATCAAATGGATTGTGGTCAATTTGTTCAAGCGCATCTGATCCACTATTCACAGGAGTGAGGTGATACCCTTTTTGCTCTAAAAACAAAATATGTGGCTTAAGCAACTCTATTTCATCGTCCGCCCACAAGATTTTATATTGCTGCATAAATTCTGATTTATCGGGCTAACATAAAGCACTAATCTCTTGAACAAAAGAAAAATCCTAAACGATCCGGTTTATGGATTCATAAATATTCCAAACGACCTGACGTTTGACATCATTGAGCATCGTTATGTTCAGCGTCTGCGTAGAATTAAACAGTTAGGACTTTCAGATTTAGTCTATCCGGGAGCCCTGCATACCCGTTTCCATCATGCCTTAGGGGCCATGGATCTCATGAGACGTGCACTTAATTCCATTGAGGAAAAGGGCATTAAAATTTCTCCTGAAGAGCGACAGGCAAGTCTGCTGGCCATTTTGCTTCATGATGTGGGACATGGTCCATTTTCGCATACGCTGGAATTTTCGCTCTTCAATAAGGTCAGCCATGAACAAGTTAGCATCTGGATGATGCAGCGTTTGAACGATGAGTTCAATGGTGCACTGGACCTTACACTTGCTATTTTCCAAAATACCTACAGTCGACCTTTTCTTCATCAACTTGTTTCCAGTCAACTGGATATTGATCGTCTTGACTACCTCAAGAGGGACTCCTTTTTTACCGGAGTGTATGAGGGATCCATCGGTTCAGAACGAATCATCAAAATGCTGAACGTAGCTGATGAGCATTTGGTAGTGGATGCAAAAGGGATATACAGCATCGAAAATTTTCTGAGTGCACGGAGGTTGATGTATTGGCAAGTGTATTTACACAAAACCGCAGTCTGTGCCGAAGTGATGTTGATCCGGCTAATGAAGCGCGCGAAGAAGTTGGTTCAAAAAGGCGAAGCGGTCCAAGCCACCCCCGCTTTGACGCTCTTTCTTGAACAAGACATTTCGACGGAAGAATTTTTGGACGATCCTGACATCCTTGAAATCTACGCGCTTTTAGATGATAATGACATTTGGGGCTCTATGAAGTTCTGGATCGATCATGATGATTTGGTGTTGCGAAAACTCAGTCAAATGCTCCTCAATCGGAACTTGCTGGGGATCTCCTTTTCAAATCAGGAAATTGGTCGAATCGTGACGGACGATCTGGTTCAAAAAACGGCAAGTGCGTGGAACATTGCTGAATCTGAGGCCAAGTACTTTGTAAAAACAGGGTCAGTCAGCAACTCGGCTTACATCGCCTCGGGACAATCGATTCGAATTTTACGCAAATCTGGTGAGGTCGTTGACGTGGCGGAAGCCTCCGACCTTCCCAACGTAAAGGCCATGAGTCAGGTAGTCAAAAAGCACTATCTATGTGCTCCTAAAATCATTCTTCTGTGAAACTCATTGGAAAAGACCTTGGGAAAAAGTTCGGAAAACATTGGATTTTTCGGCATCTCGATTTTGAAATAGAGACAGGTTCTAAGACCGCCATCGTAGGAAACAACGGATCCGGAAAATCTACCTTATTGCAAATTATTAGTGGGTATTTATCCCCTTCGGAGGGAAAGGTAAGCACAGATCCCACGTCTTTGGATGAGCTGCGTATCGCGTATGTAGGTCCTTACACGGAAGTGATTGAGGAATTTAGACTCGAGGAACTATTAAAGTTTCATGCCAAATTTAGAACGCCAAACCTCTCCTTTGAGGAAATGGCCGACAGAAGCTCGCTTCCGCTTAGCAAGGACATAAGTGAATTTTCGACAGGTATGAAACAGCGTACACAGCTTGCGCTGGCCTTTTACTATGAGAATGATGTGATTTTGCTGGATGAACCCACTTCAAACCTGGACGAACAGGGCTTTCAATGGTGGAAAAAGGAAATTCATTTAAAAACCTCCGAGGTCGTGGTAATTGCTTCCAATCAACGTGAAGAAATAAAAGAATGTGAAACGACAATAAATCTTAAAAAAACATGATGTGGTCGATAATTTATCGCGGTTTTTGAAGTTTTGTAGGTATAAAATAGATAAAAGGCCTACTTTTGGTCTAGAACTTAAAATCTAATCAGAGTATATTTAAATTATGAAAAGATTATCAAACTTACTTGCTGCCTTAGTTTTTGCTTCCTTAGTTATCTTCATGTCTTGCGGTGGCGGTGGTGATGATCCTGCCCCAACTGTCGAAGAGTTGGCAGCGGCTGACCTTGTCGGTAAGACCTGGACAGTTAATGCTTCATCCATTACCTATGATGGTAGTGTTCCCGATGGTAATTGGGATAATTTCTCCTTATCATTTAGTGGTGGTGCTGCCGGTGGTAGCTATACTGCTTCTGGAGTTGATTCTTCAGACCCGGGATTCTCTGACGTTTGGCCTTCCAATGGAAGTTGGGAGTTCATCGTTTCTAACGATCGTGTCACAGGTATTCGTCGAACTAACGACGACATCCCAATGACCGGAACAATTTCCGGAACCTCCTTGACACTTACGTTCTCAGTGCCTGATCCAGGTACAGCCAGAACCTCAGGATTGTATGATGCTCCTTGGGCATTTACATTTTCCGCTCCATAAGGATCGAATAAAAACAATATGAGAAAGCGATTGGTCTTAGACCAATCGCTTTTTTTATGTCTTGCCTTACGTTCTCTAAGTAATGACATCTTTCTATCTTTGCTTGCGTGTTAACAGATGTAAAATATTTTACGCAAGACAAAAACTACTTGCTCAAGTCTGTGCAAGCTTTCTCTAAGGAGTACTTAATGACGAGTTGGCTTGATACAATACTGTCTGCCTATACGATACAGCATAATCCCCTGGGACTGGAAGACGACTTCACATTAGAAATTCGGGAAAAAATCACTTTAGCAAAACCCTTGCTAGAAGAAGCCTATGACATAGTGGCTGCGATTTATCGCCTGGATCATGGTGATAATCAACTCTCTTTTCAATGGGACGGTCGAACACACATGGAAGTGTACGATGCTGACTGGAAGGCCATGTTCCAGCACTGGACTTTTGAATTATCTCAGATCAAAGAAATTCAACGTCCTATCCTTCGATACGCGATCTCTGCCAACCATACAAATACGGAATTTCTTCTACAATCCATCCGTAGAGGGGTGCTCTCCCATTTTTGCATCAGGCTACGGTCACATACACTTTACCGAGTGAGTGCGTAACCGTCTTTGACTCAAGAAGGTTGTATACCCACCGTTCAGTGTTTGATCTTACATATTTTACAGTATTTCTGCTTACCGGGCGGTCGCTTCTTGGGAGGTCTTTTGTGTCCGTAAAAGCTTTGTCCTTTTTTTGCCTCCTTGCGTTTAATTCGTTCGGCTTTTATATCCTCCTTTGCGTTTTCTCTATACGCTTGACTTACCCTTGCACGAAAAATAGCCGACTCTTCTTCTGCGGTTTTTAGCTCGGTCTTCGGCTCTTTCTTTAGGAACGAAAAGAAACCCTTCTTTTGTTTTTTGCCAGCTACATACTGCGTCTTGGGTGGCTTGTAGCTATCAGGAGATCTGGTATCCTGTCCGTAGGAATATCCATAGACGATTAATAACAACAAACAGAACACTACTTTATTCATACCCATGCTTCCCAAACGATTACCATCAAAATTATTGTTAAAAAACAAGAAAGAATTGCTGCAGATCAAAAGTTTGGTCGAAGATTTGTCCGCTAATGTGTCATTTAACTAAACCAACGTAATTTGCAAACTGTTATCGGATACGTATGAGAAGAGTGCTGTCTATTTGTTTCCTGGCGATTGCCTTTTGTGGTTCCTCGCAAATCATACGCGATTCAGAGCTTCGCAGAAGAATGGATAAAGGCGCCGAGTTGATGGCCATAGGTAAATACGATAGTGCACAAATCCTATTTCAGTCCGTGCTACAAAACATGGAGAAGCTTCCATCGGAAATGGCCTACTTGTTTGGAAGGAATAGTTATCACGTAGGCAAGTTCAAGCAGAGTATCAACTGGCTTAATAAGTATATCCAACTTAAAGGAACGAAAGGCCGCTACTACGAGCCCGCCATCCAGTTTTTACAATTTGCAGAGGATGAATACTTGAGGATTCAACGGCAGGCCGCAAAACAGTTCGAAGTAGACTTAAGTAGTGCCGAGTATGATTGTGGAGGTTTGGAAAAAATGCTGTGCCCGGTTTGTCACGGCTCGGGTGTGGTCATCCAGGCAGGTCTCTTCAATGAAGTGTACAAAACCTGTCCTTACTCCGAGGGAGAAGGCTATCTTTCATGTGAAGAATACAACCTTTTTATGCGGGGTAGCCTTGAGCCAAAATCAGGTAATTAAGAAAGACGATTTTTGAAGTCTTCGTAACCAAACGTCTTGATTAATTCAAAATTTCCGTCCTTTCTACGGATACCAATCGATGGATGACGTACCCCATTGAAGGTGGAAGTCTTAACCATCGTGTAGTGCATCATATCTTTAAAGACCAGTGCATCCCCTACGTTGATCGGCTTCTCGAACCAATAGTTTTCTAGGTAGTCGCCAGCCAGGCAACTGACTCCTCCCAAACGATACGCATGCCATTCCTCAACTTCCTCCTTTGCTCCCTGATGAATTTCAGGTCTATACGGCATCTCCAAACAATCAGGCATGTGGCAGGTAAAAGACCCATCAAAAATGGCAGTCTTTTGACCTCCGTTTTCGACCACATCCAATACCGTGGTATGTAGGTCGCCGGTTTGCCAGGCAATGGCACTACCAGGCTCAAGCACTACAGCCACTTGATGTTTTTGCTTAAATTTTCTCAAAAGATCTATCAAATGATCTACGTCATACCCTTGCTGAGTCATCAAATGCCCCCCTCCCATGTTGATCCACTTTAGGCGCGGAATAAGATGACCAAATTTCTCTTCAAACGATTTAAGAACTTGTTCCAACGCTTGTGAAGAAGATTCGCACAGTACGTGAAAGTGAAGGCCCTCAACTCCGGTTGGGATCTCGTCAAGATGCGACGCATTAATGCCTAGTCTCGAGTCAGGGCTTGCAGGATTGTAAAGTGAGGTCTCTACATCTGACCATTCCGGATTCACCCTAAGCCCCATGCTTACATGCTTCGGAACTTTGTTTGCGAACTGCTCATATTGCGAAAGTGAATTAAACGTGATGTGGCTGCTTAGTCTTGCCATTTCATCAAATTCACCAGGATCGTATGCAACACAGTAGGTGTGTGATTTCACCCCCATATGTTCGTTACAAAGTTTTACCTCGTTCAGCGAACTGGCCGTTGCTCCGTGAATGTATTTTTTAACTGTCGAGAAAGCGCTCCACATGGAGAACCCTTTAAAGGCTAAAATAATTTCTACCCCGGCTTCTCGTTGTACTCGATCAATTACTTTGAGATTTGCAAGCAGTTTTTGTTCCTCAAGAACAAAGCATGGAGTTGGAATCTTCATTTATTCAGATCTTGGTTAGGACTTTCCTTGATTGCTTACGGTTTTAGATATCGCTCATTGATCACTTTCGTATGGTGATAGGTATGGCCACTAATGATGTACCCAATCATCTCTACAGACATCTTTACTCCATTTGATTCTCCATCCCGTTGTAGCTCTGTTTCACTAAAAGCAGTGAACATATCGATTGTCGATTTTCGCACATTCTTTAGCTGGGTTAGCAAATCACTTAGCAAAAACTTGTCGGCCACGGCTTCTCTTACATAATCGTCCTGATCAAATCCCGATAATGCTGTTTGGTCATTTCTCCCAAACCTCATTGCACGGTAGGCAAAAACACGCTCTGAATCTGCAAGATGGAGCACCAAGTCCTTAATGCTCCACTTGTCTTTGTCATATCTATATAATGCCTCTGTTTCGTTCAAAGTCTGGCAGCTCGAAAGCAAGGACTTTAAACTGTCTTCAAGGGCGGGAAGTAACTCCTTCTTTTCTATTTGCTTAACGTAGCCTTGATAAAAGGCCGGTACATCTTCAATGTTAAACTTCATCAGTACTCCATTTCTAAGTCTATATTGTGCTGCTCATTCCATGGTAGTCCGGAGGCAGCAAGCTTATCGAGGAAGGGATCAGAATTGAATTCCTCCACATTGTAAACCCCAGCTCCGGACCATTCATTGGTCAACATCATGTAAGCTCCAACCATTGCCGGAACTCCCGTAGTATACGATACGCCTTGTGCTCCCGTCTCATCGAAAGCTAGTTGATGGCTGCAATTGTTCCAGATGTAATAGGTGGTTTCCTGCCCATCCTTTATTCCCTTTATCCGACAACCGATCGAGGTTTCTCCCTCATAGTTTTCCCCAAGATCACCCGGATTGGGTAATACCGCTTTCAAAAACTGTAGCGGTACTATCTCTTTTCCTTCGTATAGTATGGGCTCGATTGAAGCCATGCCTATGTTTTGAATAACTCGAAGATGCGTCAGATACTCTTCGCCAAACGTCATCCAAAATCTTGCTCTTTTGATGGTAGGATAGTTCTTTACTAAGGATTCCAGCTCTTCATGGTAAAGCAAGTAGGAAGGTCGCTTTCCAATATTCGGGTAGTCAAGGTCCTTTCGAAACTCGAAAGGCTCGGTCTCCACCCATTTTCCATCTTGCCAGTACTTTCCTTTTTGGGTAATCTCACGTATGTTAATTTCTGGATTAAAGTTCGTGGCGAACGCCTTGCCGTGATCTCCCGCATTACAGTCTACAATATCCAAATAGTGTATTTCATCAAAGTAGTGTTTTGCAGCTCTTGAAGTGAAAACCCCTGTCACACCCGGGTCAAACCCGCAGCCCAAGACTGCCAAGAGTCCAGCCCCTTTAAAGCGATCCTGATAGGCCCACTGCCACTTATACTCAAATTTGGCTTCCTCTGGTGGCTCGTAGTTCGCGGTATCCAAGTAATGTACTCCTGCTTCCAAACAAGCTTCCATGATGGTCAGATCTTGATAAGGAAGCGCCACATTGATCACCATTTTAGGTCTATGCTCTTTGAATAGAGCAACGACCTGAGCTACATGGTCAGCATCCACCTGGGCTGTCTGTATTTCAACACCATGTGCCTGCTTAACATCTGCTGCGATTGCATCACATTTGGACTTTGTGCGCGAGGCCATGACAATCTCCGTGAAAACATCCGGATTTTGAGCACACTTGTAAGCGGTCACTCTACCAACACCTCCGGCACCAATGATTAGAACTTTGGACATAGAATTGAATTGTTTATGTTCAAAGTTAGAAGAAGTCTGCTACAGCACGAATCGGTAGGTGTATTTAATCAGAAAAGTATTGGTTGCATCAAGATTACCAAACTGGGAGCCCAGTCGATTAAACCCATTATCTCTTTCCTGATCGAAGTATGACCCGTTGTTAGACCAAACCAAGAATAATACAGAACCAGGTATGTACTCCCATCTTACGACAAAGTTGGACCTGAACTCCACAATGTTGAAATCCGGATTATCAAACTCATAGGTGTCATCACGTGTTTGTTCAGAAACTTGAAACACATTGTCTTCTTCATTGAATGAAAGCTCATCCTCAGAGAAAAAACTGAACCTGCTGGCGTAGCTTTCGGAATTTGGTTCAGTCACCCGCTTCAAGTTGGTATACAGACCGGAAGCAATGAACGGCTGTCCCCAGAACTCCAAAGTAAGGTCTGGAGTGATGTTGTAATTCACCCGAATAGAGGCACTGTACGTATGTTGTGAGACAGTGCCCAGAATGTATCTGGACTCATCCGTTAGATGCAGATCCGTTACATACTGCAAATCATTTCTTCTCTTTGAGAACCTTGGAGACAGTGAAATCGTCATTGCATCGGTTGGACGCACCGTCATGTTGAAGTTGATGCCGTAGCTTTTGGCAAAATCCTGATCTCCCCAGTAGTACCAGTTATTAAAAGAAAACCTAAACTTCTTTTGATTGTTCGTGCCGATCCAATACCACCAATTTTTCCCTCCAGGATAAATGATGGAAGGACCTCCTCTTAAATCCGCATTGCTAACCTGATTTCCCTCAATGAAAAATCCGCTATTCAGACGCCAAAAATTCTTGAATTGGACTCTTGCATTGAAGTCTATACTCCGTGCCGTCGTGACCCCTCCAAAATCAAGATTTTGCTCCGTGTAGAAACTGTATTGCTGATCCCTAAAGAAACGTGTGATCTTATTGATTCGGTATCGATTCCAAAACCAATTGTTGATGACATCGGTTTGTCGCAAAAAGCCAATATCATCCAATTCTAGTTCAGGTGATCGATAATTTGAACCTGCAGCCCACCTCCAATTACCGCTTCGCTTACCAAATGAAATCGTTCCTGCGGTTCCGGTCAACGTTGTCCTTGTCGTATCTACGTTTTTATAGGTATTGTCTGTTCTCTGAAAACTCCGCTGGAAGCTTTCCTGGGTGCGCGTAATGGCCTCCGGAGAGCCTTCCACTCGACTGGTGGAAAACTTCATCGTCACTCCGTATTTACGATCTTTGAAATTATGGTCGAGGTCAATACCGGCGCTTTGGGCATTGTTATGTAGCAATTCCATGCCATTCCCTTCGTTATTGAATCGATTAACATTGGTAAATACAGCCCCAAAGACGGTCTTTCCGCCGTCAATATCCTGCTGGAAGCGAGAGGCAAAGTAGTTTGTCCAGGGCTCAATGGGCTCATCTCTGAAGTTGCCTAGTGTATCCACAACTTCAGCGTACTCTCTGCGGGTAACCGACTCCAAAATTCCCCAGGAAAAACCTTTCGCATTTTTGCCGGTAACCTTCGCTGCCCCCAGCAACCTTGTTTGTCCAGGAGTACTCGAATAAGCAATGTCCTCGTCGGTCAAAAACCCTTGGGGTCTCCGGCCAATCCTTCGAGAATAAAACAGGTTATTGATTCCTCCGCTGGTTCGAAAGTCTAAAATGTTGCTACCCTCGAGGAAAAAAGGTCGTTGCTCTCTAAAAAACAGTTCAAACGCTCCCAAATTCACTTGTGAAGGATCTGCTTCCACTTGCCCAAAATCCGGATTGATTGTCAAATCAAGGGTGATATCTGAAGTCAAACCAATCTTCGCATCAACACCTACATTAGCGTCAAACGCTCTACCCTCATTCCGAAAAGGATTTTCCTCTTCCTTTGGATACGTTTGAACCGAAGAAAGTACATACGGAAGTATTTCGAGTTGCTTTTGAGGTTTGATTCCCTTGATGCCTTTTAGCTCTCCAAAAAGGTGCACCCACCCAGGTGCGTTCGGGTCTACTGGTTGCCAGGTCGAGCGTTCTTCATTTCTAAAGAACCTACGCGTTAGCTGAATACCCCATACATGCTCTTCTTTGTCAGCAAAGCGGAGCTGCGATAAGGGAATCTTCAATTCAGCAATCCAGCCTTCCTCATCAATACTGGTTTTCAAGTACCAAATAGGATCCCAGGTAGAATCCCAGTTGTCACCATTGTTCGAAATAAATTCATCCCCTTTGACACCGGATACGGACGACGTGAACGAAAAAGCTGATCTCTTGTCATTGTAACTATCGATATTGATCTCTACCCAATCACCATCAAATCCGTCCCTGCGCGACATCCGTTTTACGATCTTATCAGGCTCAGTATCAAAGGCACGTATGCCTACATAGAGGTATTTTACATCATATAAGATCTTGAATTGCGTTTTTTGCGAAGGTACAGCTAGGTACTCTGGCTCGTGCCCTACGAAGTCCCCCCCCCATGCTACCTCGTCCCAGGCAGCTTCATCCAATTTACCGTCGACGGTTATTTCTCCCTGTCTCCAGGAAGTGGTATAGGATTTAGTTTCTTGGGGTGGAGTATCTTGTGAATAACCAAGAAAAACCGATACTATCAGCAGTATTAGCAGTCCTCTCCTTAATTGCATGGTAATGAGTTAGTTGACAAAGGATTTTACTACTTCAAATGCAAAAGGTTACAAAAAAAATAGAAATGGCCTATTTCTAGCGTATACGGTACTTCAAACCTGTCTGTACCAAGAATCTTGACTCAGAAGCATTGGCATCTGTCAACGGAGTAATTGACTGCCGGTAATTGGGCTCTAAGGTGACGTCAAAATTGTCAAAGATTGAATACCCTATCTCAAAGCCCCCTAATCCATCAAAGGACCATGCATTAAAAGACTCATCAATGGAGCCGCTCAATACTTCATTTTGGGCGGTCACCTGACTGCCAATAAAATAATTAGCGGCTAATCCAACATTGAGTCGTAACGACATCTTGCGATCCATGATGTAGTATCCTGCTTTGACAGGTAGAGACGTGAATCGTAAATTACTACGTAAATCTACATCATAATCATAACTGTCCTCAACTTCAAAAGATGTCTCTCTAGAAGTAGAGGAAAGTGGCAATCCGGTTTCACTTCGAGGTCCAAAAAACTCACTATTATCTACCGTGTAGATATCAAGAACGTTGATGGTGGCATCTCCTCTGGAGTCCACATTCGTGTAAGCTATTCCCGTCTCTAAGGTCCATTTATCACCCAGTCTCATTCCCACGTCAAGACCCAGTGAAGTGGCAATGCCATTGTTTAGGTCCGGATTTACCTCAGTACTTGGATTCACAAACCCATCACTTCCTAATGCTGATGCCAGGTTAGACTGATTGATACTACCGGCATACACATTTGAACTAGCCAGTGATGAAGAAAAGTTGCCTGCGCCTGCTTCAACTCCCGCCCAAAGCTTATTCTCCTTGTTTCTTCGTGAATTTGACCGAATAGTATAACCTCCACCCTGATGATACCGGTAAATATCTAAATCAAGTTCAGCAATCCTAAGGTCCGCGGTTCTGTGATCAAGGCTACCTTGAAATGTGAGCATGTTTTCATACGCAGTTGGAGCTAACCCGACCTCACGCATGTTAGAAGCTGTGTTAGGTGTATACTTTGGAATCGCTTCTAACGAACGATTAGCAAGGAAAGAATTGCTTATCTGAAAGCCCTCTGAAAAGCCTGCTCCGTTCGTAAGTAATGCGTTATAGGACTTACCATCAATCGATGACGAGGAACGCCCTGATGAGTATATTGGGCTAAATTGAAAGGCAAGAGAACAAAAAGCCAATAAAATTGCAGCAGCAGCAACCCACTTGTAGCGTAGTTGTCTTGTTTGATAAGTGGTCACGAAGTCTGCATTCAGACCATTTTCCACACTGCTCCAGACTGTGTTTGGTGCCTTTACAGATTTTCCTTCAAATTCCTTCTTTATTGAATCTTCAAAGCTCCCCATACTTCTTTTGCTCCTGATTCATAATCTTTTCAACTAAAATGGATTTAGCTCGGGAGTATTGGGATTTCGAAGTTCCTTCACTTATTTCAAGTTTCTTCGCTATCTCATGGTGCTTAAACCCTTCGATCGCAAATAAGTTAAAGATCACCTGACAACCTGTGGGTAGTTCACGTATCAATGCTAAAAGTTCTTGGTATCCCAGATCAGAGATGATAGTCTCGTTGTCGCTCCAATTGTTGAGCTCAGTCACATCTACCATTGGGTAGAGATACAATTTGCTTCGCTGATGATTGAGTGCCGTGTTTACCACAATTCGCTTAATCCAATACGCCAATGAGGAATCTTTTCGGAAGTTCTTGATATTCTTGAAGACCTTGATAAAAGCCTCTTGCAAGATATCTTCTGCTTCTTGCTGCATCTTAGAATACCGAAGTGCTACAAGGTACATTCCGTCAGCATACTTGTCGTATAGTGCCTGCTGGAACTCTCTTTTGCCTTTCTGGCATTCACTGATCAGTTTTTCCTCGCTAAATGACATTTAAATAGACCCTAAGCAAATAGTTAAAGTTGTAATAACTTATTTTGGCTTCTGCCATACCAAAGTTATGAAGAACCTTTCAATAATAGGACTTGCTATTGTATTAGTACAATGTGAACCGGTAATACCCCAAAACAGTAGCCAACAAAAACAGATTTTTTTTGACGATCATGATTACGAGTCCATTGTCGGGAACGTCCAAGTTGTCCCTATCAATGACAGAGGCCCTGACATGTTGGCCAATCCCGTCGTCAATTTACTCGGAGACGAACGTATCTACCTGGACTTTGATTTACTAACCGACCAATTCGAAAATTTGAGTGCCAGGATCCTCCACTGCAATAAAGACTGGAAACCATCCAGGTTACGAGACATGGAGTTTCTAAACGAAATCAACACGTATCGAATTACTGAATTCGACTACTCCGTCAATACAGTGCAGCCTTATATCAATTATCGCCTGGCACTTCCAAAACCTAAGATCAGCGGTAACTACATTGTAAGCGTTCACCGCAGAGCTAATCCAAACGATGTACTTTTTACCCGAAAATTCCTGATCTACGAAACGGCGATCACCATAGATCAACTGGTGCGAATTAGTACCACAGTAAGTAAGCGCGACGAAAATCAACAAATTGAGTTTTCACTTGACTATGAAGACTTACTCGTCAATTCTCCCGTGCAAGATCTTAGTACCTACATCCTGCAGAATCACAACTGGTCCACCAGCCTAAAAAACCTTCAACCTACGCTCATTCGAGCCAATGAAGGCATTGTTGAATACCGACCTATGGATCTGAGCTCCAACTTTTCGGGATGGAATGAATTTCGCTGGACCGATCTCCGCACCTTAAGTATTGCAGGACGCAACGTGGCCAGAGTACAGAATACTGGCAATGAAGTTTTTGCAACACTCGGAACAGATGTTTCACGAGCGAAAAAAAGGTATTCTCAAAATTTCCAGGATATCAACGGAAACTACGTGATCCAAAACAACGATCCCGGCCAATCCACCTTTAACGCGGATTATGTGAGGGCACGTTTTCTTTTAAAACACGAAAAAGTTCAGGGAAATGTGTTTGTCATAGGAAGGTTCAACAACTGGAAAATGGATGATGCAAACCTCATGAATTACGATACACAAAATGCGGTCTACTACACCGATCTGTTCCTAAAGCAGGGCTACTACGATTATCAGTACGTGATAAAGGACGGGAATCTGCCACCGTACTTTTTTGAAGGAAGTCACTTTCAAGCTGAAAATGACTACGAAATTCTCGTCTACTACCGGAGACCGGGTAATATACACGATGAGCTGATGGGGTATAGAAAATTTAAGTCCATTGAGGACTTATAGATCTGTGAAGGGAAGCACTAGACGTTAAACCTAAAATGCATGACGTCTCCGTCTTTGACTTGGTATTCCTTACCCTCAATGGCTAGTTTACCCGCCTCTCTACATCCTGCTTCAGTTTTGTATTGCTGATAGTCAGGTATCTTGATGACCTCAGCCTTAATAAAGCCTTTTTCAAAATCCGTATGAATCACGCCAGCTGCTTGCGGCGCCTTCCAACCTTTTTGAATGGTCCAGGCCCGTACCTCCTGTTCCCCGGCAGTGAAGTAGGTGATCAAATCCAACAACGCGTACGAAGCCTTGATCAGGCGGTTAAGTCCTGACTCCTTTAGCCCATACTCCTCCAAGAACATTTCTTTCTCTTCCACATCTTCCAGCTCTGCAATTTGAGCTTCTATGCTGGCGGAAACGATGATCATCTGCGCCTCTTCTGCCGCAATGCCCTCTTGCAATGTTTTACTCCATTCATTTCCGGTTAACACAGCATCCTCTTCCACATTTGCAACATAAATGATGGGTTTGTCAGTCAGTAATTGAAGTCCTTTTACCCAGTGGCGTTGCTCCTTCTCCATCTCTAATGACCGCGCATTCTGACCACTCTCTAAATGTGATTTGAACTGTACGAGCACATCGTACTCCGCTTTCGCTTCCTTGTCACCAGACTTGGCAATTTTCTCTACGCGTTGAATGCGCTTATCTACGGACTCCAAATCCTTCAATTGTAATTCAGTATCGATGACCTCTTTGTCTTCGATAGGGTCTACTTTCCCTGATACGTGCACAATGTTGTCATCGTTAAAGCATCGGATCACGTGAATGATGGCATCTACTTCACGGATATTCGCCAAAAATTGATTCCCAAGGCCTTCCCCTTTACTAGCTCCTTTCACTAAGCCTGCAATGTCCACGAATTCGATTACCGTTGGAAGGACTTTTTTGGGGTTGACAAGGCCTTCCAAAATTGCAAGGCGTTCATCGGGGACGGTTATTACCCCAACATTTGGTTCTATAGTACAAAAGGGAAAGTTTGCAGCCTCGGCTTTCGCGTTGGATAGAGCATTAAAAAGCGTAGACTTTCCCACATTTGGAAGCCCTACAATTCCACATTGTAAACCCATGCTTTAATCTTTTGAATGAAATGAGCCGCAAAAGTAGCATAAAAAAACCCCGGCACCAGAGCCGAGGCTTCTCTCTTCATACTTATAAAAAATTATCTTAATCCCACTTCAAATCAGAATCAGATTCCGATACGCCTGCATTCGCTACTTCATGTTCTTCCTCATGTCTATCGAACTGATCAAAGTCAACTTCTGGCATCAATTCTTCTTTCACATGATTAACCGTAGTATTCAAAGCATTTACAAACTTATTGAAATCTTCTTTATACAAGAAAATTTTGTGCTTTTCATAGTAAAACCCATCATCCTTTGGTTTTCTCTTACTCTCTGTAATGGTGAGGTAATAGTCATTCGACCTGGTCGCTTTCACATCAAAAAAGTAGGTACGCTTACCCGCCTTTACTCGCTCAGAATAGATCTCGTCTCTTCCTTTTTCGTTATTCT